>JAUYGE010000119.1 GCA_030690705.1 Dehalococcoidia bacterium
AAGAAGCTGCACCGCAAGCGGTCCTATCCTCTCCGGTGGCAGGTAGCGCACTGGGCATCGGTGCGTTCGGTATGGTTGGCGGGGAACTTCGGAGCACCGGCCAGGCCGGCCTCATGGCAAACGCGGCAGGCCGTCCTGCCGATGTGGCTCGTCGGGATGACCGTCGGGACCTTGTTCACAGTTGCGTCGCCGCCCGGGGGAGGGGCTGGTTCGGTGACCGATGGAGCGCCGGCGGGTTCGGGGAAGGTCTCGATCTCACCCGCAATCCTTTCCTTCTCCCAGGAGTAGAAGGCCAGGCTGCTCACCACGCCGGCGATGATGGCCAGGACTACCAGAGCCACGCCGGCCGTCCAATTGGTCCTGTTCATCTGCGGGCCCCCGTCTTGAAGAGGGACAGGTACTGGGAGACAGCTTCCACTTCCGTATGAGTCAATGTTCCCGAGAAACCGGGCATGTTCGACCTCGGGTTTATCGAGCGGGGGTTCTCAATGAAGGAGTGCAGTTCGGCGACCGTCATCCGGCTGCCTACACCGTCGAGAGGTATGCCTCCCTTGAATCCTCCTCCGGCTATCTGGTGGCAGGCGATGCAGTTCGCCTCATATATGTTCCGGCCCATCTGCTGGGTGGCGGTCAGCCTGGGACCGACCTCAACAGTTACAAGGGAAGGGGGGGACGTCTTATAAGCCTGGAATGTCAGGAATACTATGCCCAGCATCAGGGCTGCGCCCCCCAGCCTCAGGAGGCTGCCCACCGATATGCCCAGGGACGGGGCTTGCTGGCCCCGGTCGATGAAGGGGAGGAGCACCAGGAAGATGATAAAGAGCGCCGGCACCAGGGCTATTCCCAGCCATTCGAACTGGCCGGGGATATACTTCAGGAATTCGAAGAGGAACAGGAAATACCACTCCGGGCGGGGGACGAACTCCCGGGAGGCCGGGTTGGCCACGTTGCCGAGGGGAGCGCCTTCGATGATGATGAATGTCAGGAGGACGCCCAGCGTGATCAGGATGGCTATGAGGTCCTCAAAGATGGCATCAGGCCAGAAGGGATGCCCCTTCTCCTTGAACTCGTGATAGATGCGGTGGTACTCTTCCCTCTCGGTCTCGCGGCGGGAGGGCTGGGGGGTGAAGGGCCCTGTCGGGCGTTCTTGCGTCATCTTCGCCCCGTCTTCTTCTGTCCCGTGGTCGCCTTCCTCCATATCCACGGAGGCACGGACACGCCATGTTTGACCACCAGGAACAGGTGAACTCCCATCAGGCTAATAGCCAGGGCCGGCAGCAGGAAGGTGTGGAAGGCATAGAAGCGGGCCAGGCTCACGGCGCCTATTTCGGTTCCACCCCTGAGCAAGGCGAGAAGAAAGCCGCCCACAAAGGGAACAGTGCCAGCCATGTTCGTACCCACAGCCGTAGCCCAGTAGGCCTTCTCGTCCCACGGCAGGAGGTATCCAGTGAAAGAAAAGCCGAGCACCAGGAGGAGCAGGACGACGCCGGTGAGCCAGGTCACCTCCCGCGGATAGCGGTAGGCGCCCAGGTAGAAGACCACTGCCATGTGCAGGACAACCACCACTACCATGGCACTGGACCCCCAGTGGTGCAGTCCCCTCACTATCGAGCCGAACGCCACCTCATTGGTAATGTAGAGGACGCTGTCGTAGGCATGCTCCGGGCTGGGCGAGTAGTTCATGGCCAGGAAGATGCCCGTCAGAGCCTGTAGGGTGAAGAGGAACATGGTAACGGCGCCGAAGGTATAGAGGAAGTTGACGCCCAGGGGTATCTTGCGTTTGAAGATGGCCTGCCACACCTGGCTTGCGCCAGTGCGTTCATCCAGCCAGCGGCCGACTTTATCTATCATGGAATAGCGAACATCGTCTCTCTAGACCGGGATCTTCTCGCCGACTCCGAGGCGGAAGTCCTGGTAGTTGACCCACAGCTCGCCCTTTTCGATCTTATGTTCCAGGGCATCCAGAGGGCGGGGTGGTGGCCCTGCCAGCACGGTCCCGTCATCCATCTTGAACAAGCCGCCGTGGCAGGGGCTCTTGAAGGCCTTGTCCTCAGGGTGCCACTCCACTAGACAGCCCAGGTGGGTGCACTGTGCGTTGTAGACCACGTAGTCATTGTCCGCCAGCCTCACCACCCATACGAGGCGCGTGGCCACGTCGGTCACCCAGCCATCCTTCTTGATTAGGCTGACCCTCTCCGATTTCGGCGTGCCAATCTGGAACTTTCCAACGGTGCCGAGGTTCTTCCAATGGCCGGGCGTCGCTTTCTTAAGGGCGGGAGACACAAAGCTTCCGATGACGGGGGTTGCCAGGAAGGCGCCGAGGAAAGCGCCCATGGCGGCGGCGGCGTAGCCGACGAAGGCCCGGCGGCCCATTTCCCTGTGACCGCTGCCGCCGCCTGAAGTTCTACTGTCTTTCATGGCGTGCAAAGAGAACAATACACATGTCTGGAGCTTTTCTCACCAAATGATGCAAGCAATCTCCAACAGCCGCTATCTACTGGAAATTGCGACTGGTAATGATAACTCTTGGAGGTGGTGGCAGTCAAATCGAACGGGATGCGAGGCCGCCTGGCAACCCAGTCTGTCATTGCGAGCCCTTCGACGAAGGCTCAGGATAAACTCCGCGAAGCAATCTCTGTGCTCCTAGAACCGGGTGAGATTGCTTCGGCCGGCTTTCGCCTGGCCTCGCAATGACAGGGAGCCGGAAGCGCGGATTGCATCCCCCGCCTGCGGTGGACTCGCGATGACACTGGAGGAGGGAGATGAATAAGGGCTTGCTTATTTGAATTCAGGCGCTTTTATGGCATGTCGTGCAGGTAGCATCGGTTCGGCCGGCATGGTTAGCGGGGAACTTGGGCGCCCCGGCGACGCCTGTTTCATGGCAGGCGGTGCAGCCGGCGGTCCGTCCGGCGTGAGTGGCCGGCAAGTTCGGAGGCTGCCCGGCAGGCGTGGGGGCTGGGGTCGTAGGCGTGGGCGTGGTGGGTGCTGGAGTCGTCGGCGCTGGTGTGGTTGGCTTGGCGGGCGTCGTTGGCGCGCCTCCACCGCAGGCCACCAGGAGGGTCACCATGAAAACAGCGATACCCAGAAGAAGTGCACTTTTCCAGACGAGGCGTTTACTCATAATTTCGAATTACCGACCTCCTTTCGTATCCATTCCATTATAGCATCGGAAGTCAACTTCGCTTCGTGCGACAGCGTCATCCGGGCAATGGCACCGGGGTATTCAAGGCAACACCCCCATTCTACCCGGGTGAGCAGACGACCCGTAAGGGTATAACGTAGTATTCCTCGGGGGAAAAGCGCCCTGTTTTGGTGGGCAAGAACGCCCCAATTGAGGATGCATAGCGGTCCGTTCGCCCTGAGCTTGTCGAAGGGTGAACCAGTCACTAGAAGCTCAGCTTTCTCCGCGGAGGCAGCTTTGGCTCCTCGTGCCAGGGGGGAAGGAAGTGGGTTATTATGGCGAGGATAACAAATGGCAGCGCCACAAAGCCGGCCGCCACAACTATGCCGTTGATGCCCCAGAGAGGCGGGTCATAGCTGGTGAAGCCCCGCAGGCTCTTGGACATCAGTTGCCCGCCTATTACCACGTTCCACCGCATAGCGAAGACACCGATGAGAATTAACAGCGCGGACATAAAAGTGAAGGCCGTTCTGGTTGGCTCTTTTAGCCTGATGACTTCGGAGCCTCCCAGGACAAAGAGCGGCAGCACTGAGCCCATAATAAACTGGACGCCGAAATAGCTGACGTTTATCTTCTGGGTTACTAACTGGGAGATAATTCCCCAGCTCTCCTCGGACTCGTATAGCATGGAGAATATCTCCAGGCCTTCCAGCACTACACTGAAGCTGAGGAACCCTCCAAGCCAGAGGGCCAGGGCGCGCAGGCAGTGATAGTCGAGCGGGCTGTTCCTGATCTTGCAGGCGAATCATTTCACTTAAACTCACCGGCGGCAGATCGACCCGTTCAAAAGGCAGAGAAACGGCGCCTTTTGAAACAACGGAGCAATAATCAACCCCGCCTGCCGAATAAATTACCCGAACAATAGCATCAGCGGGTATTTCACTGTGCCGATCCTTCGCAATAGCATAAAACTGAATAAAGATCCCTCTTTCTTTGAGGGCTGCTATTTCTTTCGGGTCAAAGTCGCCCCATG
>JAUYGE010000122.1 GCA_030690705.1 Dehalococcoidia bacterium
AAGGGCGTAGAGCGCCGGCTGAAGGCGCTAGATAGGGAGCAGCACCAGCTTCTACAGTGGGCGATGAAGGACTTCCCGGCGAATCAAGTCGAAATTGAGAACAGGCGGCTGAATAAGGCCCGGGAAACACTGACAGCACAGAAGAAGGAGCTTGAAACGCAGCTCAAAGCCAGCCAGGATGCCGTCATCAGCATACCGAAGTTAGAAGGCTTCATCGAGCGGATGCAGGGCCGGATATCCGCCCTGGACTTTGCAGGGAAGCGCCTTGCCTTAGATATGCTCGATGTTAAGGTCTACCTTGACGGCCAAAATGTGGAAGTTACCGGCTCGATTGAATCTGAGCCAGAACTATCGATTGTGCCTACGTCCTCAGAATGACATTTGAGGCAAGACCCGTCAAGGGAGAGGATATTCTCGCTCCCGCCTGCCGCCGGTGGTATAAAGACCACCGTATCCCCGTTCTTCAACTCCGTCTGGAGACCCTGAAGGTGATAGACCGGGTGGTGGTTGACGAGGACCAGAACAGAGAGATTGAATTCTCCTCCGCTTTCGTCCGTGATGGCTTGAATGAAAGAGGGGCCCCATTGCTTCTCCATCACCTTCAGGAGGCCCTTGACGGTGGTTTCATCCAGCTCCACCTTTGCCTGCCGCGTGCAGGCGATGTCGGCGAAGGGGCCATAGATTTCCACATTGACGGTGGTCGCCATTTTCCGGACCTGCGCCCCTCCCTATCCCCTTGTCTTCTTTACCGGCGACCTGCGTTCTGCGCCGGCAGCGGGCGATTTTTTCTCCTTGCCGAGAAAGCCGCGTCTCTCCAGCTCGTCGGCCACATCCTTGAGGTCAAGCCTCTCCAGCGTTTCCCTGGTGGGCACCGCTGTCTCCTCGTTCCAGCCCCGGTGGCGGTAGAACTCGGTGAGCATCTTCTCATAGTTTTCCTGTTTGATTACTATCTTCCCCTCATACGGCCCCGAGTCGCAGGGCTCACTGACGTAAAGCTCGGGCACGCTATCGTCTTTTCTCCCCACTCCCAGCCTGATATTGTAGGCCTGCTCCAGGTTGTAGATCCTGTCCGTGGCCCTCATCACCTCTTCCACGGTGAAGTCCACCCCCGTGGCTAGCGACAGGAGGCGGGTGTAGTCTTTCTCGTCCAGCCCCTCCAGGCCCAGCCGGGAGAGGAACTTGCACGTCCCCAGACTGTCTATCAGAGTGAACACCTGCTGCCCGTAGGCGGTCATCTCGGACTTGCCCTCATGGCTGGTGTTGTCGCCGGCGTGGGGATTGCCCCATCTCTTCTGGGAGGGTGCGCCGCCGGCGTGGGCCAGCTCATAGTAGGGCCAGCCCTTGAGGTGGTCCCCGCCCCTGGTGGAGGTGGCCGATGCCAGGGCGCAGCCGTACATCACCCTGACGTTGAACTCGAAAGACGGTCTACCTTTGGTGACCTGGGCGTAGTACTCTGAACCGCGGCCTATCTTCTGGGATGCACGCCCCAGACCCTCAGCCAGGATGTCACCGAACCCCTCCCGGTGGTTTATCTTGCGCATTATCTCCAGGGCCACCTTCTCGTCCCCCCAGTCGAGGGTCAGGCCATCGGTATCGTTAGCGGTGATGATGCCCCGCTTGAAGCAATCTGTCAGCCATGCCAGAATGAGGCCGGGCTCGGTGGCATCCATGCCGTTGTCATTGCAGTACTTGGTGGCGGCCATGGCGAAAGCCAGGTTATCGGAGCCATACGCAGAGAGGAACGCGCCGAAGCTACCATATTCAAAGCCATCGGCGGCCAGCCCCCGGTAAGGACCTTCCTTCACCTCGGCAAAATGCCCGCACTGGATTTCGCAGGCGTGGCACGAGGTCTGTCTCACCACATAGTCACGCGCCCAGCGGTCGCCCGAGATCTTCTCCAGGTATTCGCGAGACGACTGGGTGATGTTGTAGTTGTTGAGCGCGCTGTGTCCCGCCGCGTGCATCATGCGGAAGAGGTACATCGTACCTATCTTCCGGCGGGTCTCGAACATGCGGTTGTTTCTCACCTTGCGCCTGAGCTCGCGACAGACTTCCTCGAACTCCTGCGGATGGGCGATTCTCACACCCCTGGTGCCCCGGATGGCCACCGCCTTCAGGTTCTTCGACCCGGCCACCGCCCCACAGCCGGTCCACCCCGGCGCCCGGGTCAGGTGGTTCATGAGAATGGCGAAGCGGA
>JAUYGE010000134.1 GCA_030690705.1 Dehalococcoidia bacterium
TGGGACAGGGAGATGTCGGTGGCCAGGAAGAAGCTGGACTGGGAGGCTCAGGCCAGGCTCGCCCTCGACCCCGAGAGGGTGAGTCAGGTGCACCGGAACCGGCCCTCCACCAGCGAGGCCTGCAGCATGTGCGGGGAGTACTGCGCCATGGCCCTGGTAGAGAAGTATCTCGGCCTTTCCACCGCAAAATGTTAATAACTTAGGAGGATAGAAACAAATGCCCATATTCGCACCCGTCGGTGAAAAGGAAGTCACTCAAGCCATAGTAGGCAGCTTCTTGCGACAGTTCGAGCAGTATGCCTCAAGCGATGTCATCATCATCGGCGCCGGCCCCGCCGGCCTGGTGGCCGGCAAAGAGTTGGCCACGCACGGCAGCAAGGTCCTCATCGTGGAGAGGAACAACTACCTGGGAGGCGGCTTCTGGATTGGCGGCTACCTCATGAACAAAGTCACCTTTAGGGCGCCGGCCCAGAAGGTGCTGGATGAGCTGGGCGTCCCCTACGAAGAGGCCTCGAAAGGCCTTTACGTAGCCGATGGCCCCCACGCCTGCTCCAAGCTCATTGCCGCAGCCTGCGACGCGGGCGTCAAGTTCGCCAACATGACCATGTTCGACGATGTGGTGCTGCGCCAGGGCAACGTGGTTGCCGGCGTCGTTATCAACTGGACGCCGGTCTCGGCCCTGCCGAGAGAGATAACCTGCGTTGACCCGATAGCCCTGGAATGCAGGCTAGTGATCGACGCCACCGGCCACGATGCCTGCGTGGTGAAGAGGCTGCAGGACAGAGAGCTGATCAAGATGAAGGGCTTCGGCGCCATGTGGGTCGAGAGGTCAGAAGACCTGGTGGTCGAGCACACCGGCGAGGTGCACCCGGGCCTCATCGTCTGCGGGATGGCGGTAACTACCGTCTACGGTCTGCCCCGGATGGGCCCGACCTTCGGCGGCATGCTCCTCTCCGGCAAGCGGGCCGCCGAGGTCGCCGCCCACCAACTCAAGCAAACCCACACCGCCACCCATTAGCCACCCCGGAAGAGTTTGAGAGGGGCTTAGTGCCCCTCTCAAAACCCTATTCCCCCTTCCCTTGCTAAGGGAAGGGGGCAGGGGGATAGGTTGCTAACCAATATCTATCTCTACCACGAGCCGGCAGCCGGCACACTGGATATCTCCGCCCTAGCCGCCTGCGTCGAATCCCTCCTGCCCGGCGTAGCCGTCGAGGCCAGGACCGCCTTCGCCGCCTGGCACCTTTCCTCCCTGCCGCCGGCGCAGCAGGAGCAGAAGCTGACGCGCCTGGCAGAGCAGTTCGCCAGAGCGAAGATCATGAACATCTCGCGGCTGGAGGCGCCGCCAACCCCCTTGCCGGGAGAAGTGAGCTACGAGAGCAGGAGGCTGAGCGCCTCCGGCCACCATACCTTCGGCCTGCTCTACGATGGCTTCGAGATAATGCACGCCTTCGCTGAGGTCATGCCCCACGAGGAACGCGGCCTGGACTCTCTCCACGTCGTCTTCACCAACCAGCTCCTGGGGACATGGGAGGATGACGACCGCCGCTACCATGCGCGCGTCGCCGTCTTCGGCTACCCGTGTCTGCTCTCCACCAGCGGCCTGGTGGAAGCCCCGGCCAAGCCGCGCGAGTACTATCTCCTGAAGCAGGGCTACCGGTCTCTGCGGATGGACGACGCCACCGTGCTCGACCTCGAGACCCGTTTCAAAGACCGCTTCCTGGCTCACGACGATGAGAGGCTGACGGAAGTCATGAAAGGCTACGTCATGCAGGCCGTCTTCTATCACCTCACCGGCAACCCCTTTTGCGAAAGCCGGGACTGCCGCCTCTACAACGCCCACTGGCAGGAGGAGGTCATCCAGGCCCAGCTCAAAAGCGGCCCCACGCTCTGTCCTCCGCACGAAGAGGAGTTGCAACGATTGAGACAGTCCCTCACAATAAGGGCGTAGCGAAATGAAAGCCGAAATCATCTCCATCGGAACGGAGCTCCTGCTCGGTGAGATAACCGACACCAACGCTCCCTACCTGGCCAGCCAGCTGCCGCCCCTGGGCATCGACCTGTACTGGATATCTACGGTCGGCGACAACATGGAACGGTTGCCGGAGGTGCTGCGGCGGGCATGGGAGCGCTGCGACATCATCCTGACCACAGGAGGGCTGGGCCCCACCGAGGCCGACATCACCCGCCAGGCCATCGCCATGCTGGTCGGGGAAGAGATGAAGATAGATGCCATCCTCGAGGGAGAAGTCAGAGAGCTCTTTGCCCGCCGGGGCATAACCATGCCACTGAGCAACCTGAAGCAAGCCGTCCTCATCCCCTCCGCCCGGGCGCTCCACAACATGCAGGGCACTGCACCGGGCTGGTGGGTCGAGAAGGCGGGCCGCGTGCTGGTGGCCATGCCCGGGCCACCCTACGAAATGCAGCGCATGTGGGAGGGCGAGGTCCTCCCCATGCTCCAGGAGAGGGCCGGCGCCGCCATCATCTTCTCGCGGACTCTCAAGACCCTGGGCCTGGCGGAAGCAGTGATGAACGAGCGCCTCAGGACCCATCTCCAGGCAGCCAACCCCACACTGGGAATCTACGTCCGGACCGATGGCATCCACCTGCGCATCACCGCCAAGGCGGAGACGAAGGCCGAAGCCCAGGAGCTCGTAGCCCGGAGAGAGATGGAGCTGCGGCAGGCCATCGGAGACGACTACATCTGGGGCTTGGACAGCGAGACGCTGCCGGGGCTGGTGGGCCGTCTGCTCGTCTCCCGCAGCCTGACACTGGCCACCATGGAGTCGTGCACCGGCGGGCTCCTTGCCAGCACCATCACCGACACCCCGGGAAGCTCCAGCTACTTCAAAGGCGGCGTGGTCTCCTACGCCGCGGAGGCGAAGGCCATCGCCGGCGTGGACAGGCAGTTGCTGGAGCGCTTCGGGACGGTGAGCCCGGAGACAGCGGACGCCATGGCGCAGACGGTGCGCTCTCTGATGAAGGCCGATATCGGAGTCGGCATCACCGGCGTCGCCGGCCCGACGAGCATCGAAGACAAACCGGTCGGAACGGTATATATCGCTATCGCCGGCCCAAAGCCACGCATGTTCTACCACTGTCTCCCCGGCAACCGCGAGCAGGTCAAACACCGCGCCACCGTCGCCGCCCTCAACGAGCTGCGCAAAGCCCTCCTGGAAGAGACCGCCTACTAGCCCACCGTCACCCTTTCAAAATGGTGGGTTGCGCTGCGCTTCACCCACCCTACGCCTATGTACAGAGATGGAAAGGGGCTTCGCACCTTTCACAAGAAACGTTTCCCTCTCTCCTTTCAAAGAAGAGAGTGCAGAGCCTGCCCTGAGTGAAACGAAGGGGTGAGAGGTTTTTAATTCCCATTGAATAGAAAGCCCATTTGTGCTATCATGTGCGCCGTCTATCCACCGGTTATCCCAATTTCCATCGGCATCGTATTGCATACTATTTGCGAAAGGGGGTGAGAACATGCATCTGATCATTGACGGGAATGGAAGTGACCCGAGCATCCTCAAAGACGAGAAGTTCATCCGCAACCTACTGGATACCTACCCCGGCAAGATAGGCATGACCAAAATCTCGCCCCCTTACATCACCCACTACATGCAGGGCAAGCCCGACGACTGGGGCGTATCGGGCTTTGTGTTTATCGCCGAGAGCCACATCAGCATCCACACCTTCGAAGTGCAGGGCACGGTCAATATCGACATCTTCTCCTGCAAAGACTTCGACGCCCAAAGAGTCATCGAGGACCTGCGCCAGACCCTTCACCTCACCCACTTCAGGACTCAACTCCTGGACAGGGACTTGAAACCCATCAAGCTCCCCAAGGAACTGGCTTCCAGAAAGGTCTGACCTTACTGACCTCCGAACCCCTCGCCGACATGCCGCTCAACAGCACCGGTAGCGAGGCCGCCCGCGTGGTCATTCTGCCGGTGCCATACGATGCCACCCAGGAATGGCGCACCGGCGCTCGCGAAGGCCCGCAGGCGATTATCACCGCTTCACCCTACCTCGAGCTCTACGATTTGGAACTGGGGTACGAGGTCCACCAGATGGGCATTCACACCCTGCCGGAGATAGAGCCCGTCATGGGCAACCCGGCGGCCATGCTCCAGCGAGTATATGAGAACACACTGAGATGGCTCGACCGGGGCAAGAAAGTGGTCATGCTCGGCGGCGAGCACTCACTCACCACCGGCGCCGTGAGGGCCTACCGCGAGAAGTTCCCTCAGCTCTCCGTCCTCCATCTGGACGCCCACGCCGACCTGCGCCACGAATATCTCGGCACCATCTACAGCCATGCCTGCGCCATGCGGCGGGTGATGGAACTCTGCCCGGTCGTCTCCGCCGGCGTGCGCAGCCTCAGCCTCGAAGAGTTCGCCTTCATAAAGTCTAAGAACATCAAGCTCTTTTACGCAGGGGAGAAGCCTCTCGATGAAGCCGATATCAGCGGCATCATATCGGCCCTCTCCGACGACGTGTACATCACCATAGACATGGACGTCTTCGACCAAT
>JAUYGE010000137.1 GCA_030690705.1 Dehalococcoidia bacterium
GATACTGGTTGACGACATCTCGCTCGACCCGCGTCTGACCCGTCCGGTGGTGAGCGAAGAAGGTCTGCGCGCCTTTCTGAGTGTGCCCATCCGCTCCAGGGACAAGACCATCGCCGTGTTGAATATCACCAGCCGCGAGCCCCGCCACTTCAGCTCCCAGGATATCCGCCTGCTGAGCGCTATCGGCAGCCAGGTCGGCGTGGCCATAGAGCGGGCCAGACTCTACGATGAGGTGAAGCAGAAGGAGCAGATGCGCGGCAACCTCCTTCGCCAGATTATCTCTGCTCAGGAAGACGAGCGTAAAAGGATAGCCCGCGATCTCCATGATGAGACCAGCCAGGCTCTCACCGCGCTGACCATGCACCTGGAATCGGTGGTCAGAAAACCCCCTGAGGCAGAAGAGATGAAGGCCAGCCTGAAGAAGATACAGGGCATGGCCACCAGGACCCTGGAGGATGTCCACCGCATCATCTTCGACCTCCGCCCCAGCCTCCTCGATGACCTCGGCCTGATAGCCGCCCTGAGATGGTACGCTCAGTACCGTCTGGAGCCTCATGGCGTCACCGTGAATATCGAGACCCGTGGCCCCGAACGGCGGCTGCCAGGGGAAATCGAGGCAGCTCTCTATCGCATCGCTCAAGAGGCCATCTCCAACATCGCCCAGCATGCTCAGGCAAAGCGCGCCGACCTTTGCCTGGAGTTCAAGGCCAATTCGCTCGTCCTCACTGTGGAAGATGATGGCGCCGGATTCGACGCCGGCAAGGTCGTCAGGTCAGACGACAAGAAACGGGGGCTGGGGCTGATGGGGATGAAGGAAAGGGCCGAGCTGCTCGGCGGCGTCCTGGACATACGCTCCAGGAACGGACATGGAACACGGGTGACCCTGGCCGTTCCCGTAACCTGGAGCGACTAGACTCACCCTCACCCCTTCCCTCTCCCATCGTAGCGAACTCCGCCACTACTGTCATTGCGAGCCCATCCCGACTTATCGGGAGGGCGAAGCAATCTCTACGCCCCTAGTCCCGTTGAGATTGCTTCGCCGCCTCCTGCGCCTCGCAATGGCAACACAGAGACGGTAGAGTTGACAAACCACCCCCGGATTGGCAGAATCTTATTTATGCCGAAGATAAAGGTGCTCATAGTTGACGACCACGCCATCCTGCGGGACGGCGTCCGCGCCATCCTGAACCTCCACGACGAAGTGGAGGTGGTGGGAGAAGCCGCCGATGGCAAGGAGGGCGTCGAAAAGGTCCGGGAGCTGGCGCCCGACGTCGTCCTGATGGACATCGCCATGCCCATCATGGACGGGCTGGAGGCTTGTCGCCGTATTCACAAGGAGATGCCGAAGGTCAAAGTCCTGATTCTAACGCAGCACGACAACAGAGAGTACGTGTTGCCTATTTTCAAGGCAGGTGCCTCCGGCTATATCCTGAAGAAGGCAGTCTCTTCAGAGCTCTTGTCAGCCATACGCGCGGTCCATCAAGGCGATGCCTTCCTCTATCCCACCGTGGCCCGGTCCCTCATCGAAGACTACCTCCAGCAGAGCCGGTCGGCCGAACAGGAGGACCCTTATGAGCGCCTGACCGACAGAGAACGGGAGGTGCTCAAGCTCATTGCCGATGGGCGCACCAACAAGGAGATAGCCGACATGCTGTTCCTCAGCGTCAAGACGGTGCTGGGCCACCGCACCAACGTCATGGAGAAGCTGGACATTCACAGCCGGACCGAGCTCATCAAGTATGCCATTCGCAAAGGCCTCGTTAGCCTTTAGGTACCTCCGGGGTACCCCCTGTCATTGCGAGCGAAGCGAAGCAATCTGTTCCCGTGTCTTCTTTCACAAAGGACACCCTCTCCCGCCAAGGGAGAGGGAAGAAGAACGGATTGCTTCGTCGTCCCGATTGCATCGGGACTCCTCGCAATGACGAAATAAGTATCCAGCGCCCCTGGAAAACAGAGCGTTTTCCCCGCAAAAGCACACCATTCACCCTATTCAAAACCAGTCGCCCGAGACATAGAATAACACTTGAGACTCTCTTTCAGCCTGAGCATCGTAGGGTTGGTGAAGAAGGGGTGGGCTTCCCAGGACAGCATTAGGAGTGGCGGTGGCAGAAAAGATAAGGGTATTGATCGTTGACGACCATGCGCTGCTGCGCGAGGGCATTCGCACCCTGCTGGGCACCTGTGATGATATTGAGATAGTCGGCGAAGCCGCCGACGGCCGGGAAGCGGTGGAAAAGGCGCGACTGCTGGCGCCGGAGGTGGTGCTGATGGACATCGCCATGCCGGAGGTGGACGGCATCGAAGCCACCAGGCGGCTCCTCAGGGAGAACCCGCAGGTCAAGGTCCTCGCCATGACCCAGTACGACCACGGGGAGTACATCCTCTCCATTGTTAAGGCCGGCGCCGTGGGATTCATCCCCAAGAAGGCCGCGGCGGGGGAACTGCTCAACGCCATAAGAGCGGTCCACCAAGGGGACTCCTTCCTCTATCCTTCCATCGCCAGGACGGTGATTGACGACTACCTGCGCCGGGCCAGGGACCTCCCCAGCCGGGACCCTTACGAAGGCCTACCGGCCAGACAAAAGGAACTGCTCCGGCTGGTGGCCGACGGGTCCACCGTGCCGCAGGTGGCTGACTCCCTCGGAATGAGCGCCAAGACAGCCCGCAGCTACTTGAACAACGTCATGAAGAGGCTGGCCATCCACAACCGTGCCGAGCTGGTCAAGTACGCCATCCGCAAGGGGCTGGTCTCGCTGAAACAGTAGCAGTTTCCTCTTCAAAACAGGGCGGATTACCACCAGAAACAGGACGTTATGCTCGTTCTCCCCGCTCCAGTGGTAAACTAGAATTATCTGTTCGAATACGTGAAGTTCAGAGTGTAGCTATGGAAGACACACCGGGCGTGAAAGAACAGAAGGAAAGTTCAAGAATGAAGGTCTTCCTGGTCATGACGGGTATGGCCATGGCGATTCTGGCCGCGGTGCTGGCGTTCTCGAAAGTTGACAGCGCCTACGCCCTTGACCAGACGGGCTGTCTCTCATGCCACAGCAACTACAAGCTGACCAAG
>JAUYGE010000139.1 GCA_030690705.1 Dehalococcoidia bacterium
GTCATCACCAGCATGTGCGGGTTGAACCCCTTCTGCCGCAGAGCCGAACGCTGCTCCACACCAAAACGGTGCTGCTCGTCCACCACCACCAGCCCCAGCTTTTTGAAGACGACCCCCTTCTGAATCAGCGCATGTGTCCCCAACACTATGTCAACCTCGCCTGCGGCGATGGCCCGCTGCACCTCCCCCTTCTCCTTCTGGCCCATGCTGCCGGTGAGCAAACCCATGGTTAGCGGACGCGCAAGGACCCCGGTAAAAGTCCGGAGACACTGCCCATCGCCGGAAGCCGTCCCGCAGCCGGACATGAGGCGGCAAAGGGTAGCGAAATGTTGCTCCGCCAGTATCTCCGTGGGGGCCATCAGGGCCGCTTGACAACCGTTGGCCACCGCCAGCAGCAGGCCGGCCGTAGCCACTACCGTCTTTCCACTACCCACATCGCCCTCAAGCAAACGGGACATCGGGCTCGATTTCCCCAGGTCGCCTATAATCTCCTGCCACGCCCTCCGTTGAGCCGATGTCAGCTCGAAGGGCAAGCAAGATAGAAATCGGCCTACCTCCGGACACTCCACCTGAAAGGCAAGGCCGGCGATGCTCTGCCACTCCCGTTTCCTCGCCACTACACCCAGTTGCAGGAGAAGAAGCTCATCAAAAGCCAGACGCTGCCGGGCCTCGTCCTTCCTTTCCTGGCTGTCGGGATAGTGGGCCTGACTGATGGCCTGAGGCAGTGCGAGCAAATTACACCGCTTTCTCGTCTCTTCCGGCAGGAAGTCTCTCACTCGCACCACCCAGCGGTCCACCACTTCCTTCACGAGCTTCCGCACCGGCCGCGACCACAGCCCCTGTGTCAGCGGATAAACAGGCACCAGACGACCGGTGTGGACAAGGTCCCCCCCTTCCATGAGCTCCCACTCGGGAGACTGGAAGACCTTCCCCCCTTTGTACAGGTCAACCCTGCCGCTGAAGATCACGTGCCCGTTGACCGGCATCCTCATGGCCAGATAAGGCTGGTTGAACCAGACGGCACGCATGTTGCCCGTCTCATCCCCCACAGTCGCCTCGGCGCCCCATCCCTTACCCAATCTCACTTTACGGGCCTCCCAGACGGTAGCGACAACGGTCTGCTCTACGCCCGGCGCCAGCTCGGCGATGGTCTTGCGCTGGCTGTAGTCCAGATGGCGCCGCGGAAAGAAGTACAACAGGTCTCTTATGGTCTTCACTCCCAGTCGCGAGAATCGCGCCACCGAGGCCCCGCTGATGCCGCTGACATTGATGATAGACGAATCCAGACCCGGCGCAGTGTCGGCGACCTGAGGCTTACTCTTTGGAGCTACCGCCCTGCGCACGGGAGCTGACACGGTAACGTCCTTTCCAGATGACCCACCAGCGCCATCCAGCCATTCATGCATCCCCCCCACCCAATCCCGCCGCTGTTCCCTGCTCAGGGAAGCGTAGCCAGGCGTCGCCACACCCAGTTCATTGAACCTGCGTAGATGTGCCTGATCTTTGATGCCTTCCCGAAGAGAACCTGCCCACCGGCGAAGAAACACATCGAGTCCGCCGATTACTGCCTGGTCAGAATAACCGTTCTTGTGCTCTACCTCAAGAATCTTCCGCAGTAGAGCTACCTTGTCCGACAAGACGACTGCCATTTGAACCATTCACTGGCTTTCCAGCAAGGCAACCCCGACGGCCCGCGGCCCTATGTGGCTGCCCAGTACCGGCCCGAACCGTGCCCGGTACATCTTCTCTTTCGGGAAGACGGGAGCCAGCATCTCAACGAGCTTCTCCACGTCCTGCCCGTCAGTGCTGTACACCACGGCCAGTTCATCAACCCTGGGATATTTCTTCACCAGGTCGCAAATGGTGTTCAGTCCCCTGGTACGATTGCGCATACGCGCCAGGGGATACACCTCTCCTTCCTTGACCTCGAGGAGAGGCTTAACATTGAGCAATGTCCCCAGAAAAGCCTGCGCCTTCCCGATACGTCCGCCACGGTGGAGGTACTCCAGGGTGTCCAGCAGCCCGAACAGATGAGCCTTCGGGACAGACCTGGCGAACATCCGCAACAACTCGTCCAGGCTGGCGCCGGCTTTCGCCGCCTTAGCTGCTGCCACTACCTGAAGACCAAGCCCCAACGATGTGGACAATGAATCGACTATGGCCACATTACACTTGCTTTGAAGGCGCTCTTTCCCGAGCAGCGCCGAGTTGTACGTGCCGCTGAGCTTGGCAGAGATATGAATAGACAGGATTTCGTTGGTTTCGAGCGCGAGTCTGCTGTAGACTCCGTAAAAATCGCCCGGCGAGGGGGCGGTGGTGGCAGGGAACAGCGCACTCCTGGTCAAACGGCGATAGAAGTCCTCCACTTCCAGGTCCACACCATCGCGGAACAACTCCTCCCCGAAACGCACATACAGGGGTACCACGGCGATATCCAGCGAGCGGACCACCTCAGCAGGCAGGTCCGCCGTCGAATCGGTAACTATCTTCACTACCATACCAATACCTTTCAGGACACCAGTCACTACCTGGGCGAAATAGTGCCAAATTGCATAAGCCCCATTAATCAAGAGATTCTTCAGTCGCTTCAGTCCTTCAGAATGACACTTGAAGCCACTGTCACCCTGAGCGAAGCGAAGGGTCTCCTTAACGAAATAGCATAACTTCCGTTTCTGCCACGAGGCGCTGGCGGCGCTTTGCTCCTCTGCCAGGCATAGTCATCACTCGACAGAAATCAGGTAGTTGTAATGCGGCTGTGCGCCGCAGACCACCTCTACCTCCACCCCGGGGTGCCTCGAACGCAAGACCTCCGCTATCCCCTCAGCCTCCGAGCCCTCGGTATCCGCACCATAGTAGATAGTGATGACCTCGCTGCCATCCTCCAGTGCCTTGCCCACCACCTCCTCCACCAGCAGCTTCATATCATCGCCGGCAGCCACCAGCTTGCCATCGAGAAAACCTATTGGCTGCCTCCTCTTCACGCGACCCCCGTTCAGCCTCACCGGCCGTGCCGCCCGGGTGATCTCGACCGTCTTCACGGCTGAACACGCCTTCTCCATAGCTTCCACGTTGGTCTTCAGACCAGCTCCGTAATCGAGAGCCAGCAAGGCTGCCACCCCCTGTGGTATGCTCTCGGAAGCCACCACTGCCACCTTCTTCTTGGCCAGCGCAGGCACCTGCTTGGCGGCAGGAACAACATTCTTGTTGTTCGGCAAAAGGATAACGCTGTCCGCAACCACAGATTCGACAGCATGGAGCAGCTCTTTGGTACTTGGATTCATGGTCCGTCCGCCGGAGACCACAGCCGTGGCGCCCAGGCTCTTGAAGACCTCAGCCAGGCCATCTCCGGACACCACCACCACGGTGGCGATATTGACCGGAGGCGCTTTGACCTTCTGCATCTGGATGAAATCCTTGTGCTGGTCATCTATATTCTCCACCTTCACCTGGTGGAGAACACCAACGGAGGTGGCCACATGGATGACGCCTCCCGGGTCGAAGGTGTGAATGTGCACCCTCACCAGGGAATCATCCCCTACGACCATGAGAGAATCACCTCTCCGCTGCAACCTTCTTCTCAGCCTGACAGTGTCGAGCTTCTCTCCGCGAAGCAGCAGCTCAGTGCAGTACCCCCAGGTGCGTGCCTCCTCGGCCGCCATCGGAGGCAACCGTGTGGACTGAGGCAAGCCGCTGGTGGCGAGCATCGGGCGCCGGTACTGCAACTCCTCTCCTTCCCCCTTCAGGTGGGCGAGAGCACCGTCGAGTAACACGTAGAGGCCCTGTCCACCCGCGTCCACGACTCCGGCCTCACGCAACACGGCCAGAAGCGCCGGGGTACGCGCCACCGAATCCTTGGCCGCCCGCACCACAAAACCCATGACCGTTATCAGGTCATCACTTATCTCAACGGCGCCCCGTGCGCCTTCAGCGACATCACGAATCACCGTCAAGAGCGTCCCCTCCACCGGACGGTTCACGCCCTTGTACGCTTTGATGGAAGCCTCATGAAGAGCCCGGGCCAGGTCCTCGACCGCGATGGACTTCTTTCCGCTCAGGGACGAAGACAGGCCGCCAAAGAACTGTGAGAGGATTACGCCGCTGTTCCCCCGGGCCCCCAGCAAAGCCCCAGAAGCCATAGCCTGCACCACCTCACCAGCGCCATCGCCCACCCTGTAGGCCTCATCCATCGCAGCGCGCATGGTCAACAACATGTTAGTGCCCGTATCCCCATCCGGGACCGGGAAGACGTTCAGAGCATCGATTTCGGCAGCGCTCTTCTGCAGCCACGCGGTGCCGGCGGCGAACATATGCCTCATCAACTCACCATCCCAGGACTTAAGCGCTTTCATCTCTCTCTTTGGAACTCCTTCATTGACCTCTCAACCCCTCTACAACTCCAGTTGCTGAACGACCTCTTCTTGCTTGAGCCACAGAACTGTGCTATGATTCGCAAACTTTACACTAAGCTAATTCGCCAGTCAACGGGATTTCCAGTGATTTCGATCCAGGATTGGGTTAACGATGAAATGCGACGCATGCGGTAAGATCTCGGTTACCGGAAACAACGTGAGCCACTCCAAACGGCACACCAAGCGGAAGTGGATGCCTAATATCCACCATGCCAGGATGGTCGTGGATGGACGGCAAAGGCGCTTGAAGCTTTGCACTCGTTGCCTGCGCACCCAAGCCCTCGTTCAATCATAGTCCCGATTTCATCGGGACTTCCCGAGGATTTCACGAGCCCGCGCCAGCGCTCGCTCCACCTGGCCGGGAGACGTCCCACCCATCACATTGCGCGAAGCAACCGACGACTCCAGAGAAATGCTCTTCACCTCATCTCCGAAGAGCGGCGAGAAAGACCGGTATTCACCTGAAGTAAGCTCGGACAGAGCTTTCCCCTTTTCTGCGGCGTAGCTCACCAGCTTGCCCACCGCCTCGTGGGCCGATCGGAACGGAACGCCTTTTTTCACCAGATAATCGGCAAGGTCGGTCGCCAGGATGTATCCCTTACCGGCCGCCTCCCTGGTGCGTACGGCATTGACCTTCAAACTGCCGACCATCCCGGAGCACACCCCCAGGCTTGCTAGAAGGGTATCAACCGTATCGAAGAGGCCTTCCTTGTCCTCCTGCAAGTCGCGATTGTAGGACAGAGGCAGACCCTTCATGGTCGTCAGCAGTCCCATCAGATGCCCGTACACCCGACCCGTCTTGCCCCTGGCCAGTTCCGCCACGTCGGGGTTCTTCTTCTGAGGCATGATACTGCTTCCGGTAGCATAGGCCTCATCCATCTCCACGAAACCGAACTCTGATGACGACCACAGGACAATTTCCTCCGACAGGCGGGACAGGTGCATCATGGCAATGCTGGCCGCGGCCTCGTATTCAAGAACGAAGTCCCGGTCGGATACCGCATCGATGCTATTCCGGCTGACCCGGGCGAAACCCAGCTCTTTGGCCACGAACTCGCGGTCCACCGGATAGGGCACGCCCGCCAGCGCCCCGCTTCCCAGAGGCAGAACATCACACCTCGCCAGACAGTCGCGGAACCGCTCGACGTCCCTTTCGAACATCTCAAAATAGGCCAGCAGATGGTGGGCCAGCACGACGGGCTGCGCTAGCTGTAAATGTGTGTAACCGGGGAATACAGTCTGCTTGTTAGCCTCGGCCACGTCAAGAAGGACTCGCTGAAACTCCTTCAGTCCGGCGATGGCCTCCTGGATGCTGTCTCTGACAAAGAGCCTCATATCCAGGGCCACCTGGTCGTTTCGTGAGCGCGCGGTGTGCAGCTTCCCGCCCACAGCGCCGATCTTCTCAATCAGCCGGGCCTCGATATTGAGATGCACGTCTTCCAGCTCCGGCTTGAACTGGAACTGCCCGGACTCTATCTCCTCCCGTATGGACACGAGCCCCATGACGATGAGCTCCGCTTCCTTCGGGCTAATGATGCCCTGCTGCCCCAGCATCTTCGCATGGGCGATGCTGCCGGCGATGTCATGCCGGTAGAGACGCCGGTCGAAGGCCACAGAGGCCGTATAAGCCTGCGCCTTCTCGGCCAGCCCCTTTGCCAGACGGGCCCGGGAGAACTTCATGCTACTTCGAACTGCGGGATTTCTGTCCCGCACCCTTCTTCCGCTTTTCTTTCAAGGGCGCCGCTATGCCCAAGGGCCCTTCGGGCTGCAGTAACAGCTGCACCTTGGCCTGAATACGCACCGGAAGGCCCCAGATGTTGATGAAGCCCTCCGCCGCCTTGTGGTCGAAAACATCGCCCTTGTCGTATGTGGCCAGTCCGTAGCTGTACAGAGAGCGAGGCGACTGGCGCCCGACCACAGTGCAGTTCCCCTTGAGCAGCTTCACCCGCACCACGCCGGAGACATGCCGCTGCGAGCTCTGCACGTAAGCGGCCAGGTCCTGATGCATAGACGTGAACCAGAGTCCATTGTAGATGAGCTCGGCATATTCGGAAGCCACCCGCTCCTTGAAGCGCAGCTGGAGCTTCGACAGGGTGAGCCCCTCCAGAGCTTGATGCGCCTTCAGTAAGATAGTGGCCGCCGGCGCTTCGTAGACCTCGCGGGACTTGATGCCCACCAGCCGGTCCTCGACGTGGTCGATGCGCCCCACTCCGTGCTCGCCACCCAGCTCATTCAAAGAGCGAAGCATCGTCACGCCGTCCAGCTCCCTGCCATCCAGGCTGACCGGTATCCCTTTCTCGAAGGCAATCTCAACATAAGCCGGCGCATCTGGCGCATCACCAGCCGACTTCGTCCAGGCGAAGACCTCTTCAGGCGGCTCGTTCCACGGGTCCTCCAGCACCCCGCACTCAATACTCCGGCCCCACAGGTTCTCGTCTGTGGAGAACGGCTTCTCCACGGTCACCGGAACTGGGATGCCCCGCTCTCTGGCATAGGCGATGGTCTGCTCGCGGCTCATCCCCCACTCCCGGGCCGGAGCGAGTATCTTCAGCTCCGGTGCAAGGGCCGCCACGCCAACATCGAACCTCACCTGATCGTTCCCCTTCCCCGTACAGCCGTGAGCTACCGCCGTCGCACCCTCCTCCTTGGCCAGGTCAACCAGAAGCTTGGCAATCAGAGGACGCGACAGAGCGGT
>JAUYGE010000142.1 GCA_030690705.1 Dehalococcoidia bacterium
CGTCAGGCTCAGGGCAGATCCTTCGGCCTACCGATTCCATCGGGATGGCCTCAGGATGACATTATCGCAGTAATGACAGTCTGCCGCGCAAGTCATTTCCGCGTCCGAAAAGCGTGCTCGAACTCGGCGGCGTACAGCCTCGACTTCCGGTACTTTTTGTTCAGCACCTCGCCGACGATGATGAGGGCTGTCCTCCTTATCTTAGCGCGCTTTACCTTGCCCGCAATGTCTTCCAGATTCCCACGAATGATGGTCTCCTCAGGCCATGAGGCCCTCTCCACTACCGCCACCGGCGTTGTCAAAGGGTAAGCCTCCTTGAGCTTGCCCACCACTTCCTCAATGCGCTGGACGCTGAGGAAAATGACCATGCTGGCCCCGATTCCGGCCAGCTTGGCCAGGTCCTCCCGCGATGGCACCGGAGTCCTGCCTGCCAGTCGAGTCAGGATGACCGTCTGGCTGACGCCGGGGAGGGTCAACTCCTGATGGAGCGAGGCGCAGGCCGCCGAGAAGGAGCTCACCCCGGGAATAGCCACGAAGTCCACCCCGTTTCCCTGGCACCAGTCCATCTGTTCCTGGGCCGCGCTGTACAGGGAGAGGTCGCCGCTGTGGATGCGGGCCACGTCTTTCCCTTCCCTCTCGGCCCTGAGGAAGACAGCCTGCAGCCCCTCCAGGTCCAGGGGCGAGGAGTCTATCAGCTCGGCGCCCGGTTTGGAGAACTCCAGGAGCCGGGGGCTAACCAGCGAGCCGGCATAGACCACGATGTCGGCCTTCTCAATCGCCTTCCTGGCTTTGATGGTGAGCAGCTCCGGGTCTCCCGGTCCCCCACCGATGAAGTAGACCGTCATGTCCCCTTCCGTTCCCTGTTGGCGACAATAATTACGGATAGATATCCGAGTTTCGCGTCGGTTATCGAAGAGAGGTCCCTGACCAGAGTCTCGCCGGGCAGGCCCGCACGGCTTACCAGCACCGCCTTCTCCATGAGCCCCAGCCGCCGCAGTACCTCCAGCACCATACCCAGCCTCTCCGCCACCTTCATCAGGACCACGGTGTCGAACTCGCGCAAGACACGCTCCAGCCGCCCGGGGTCGCGCGGGACCGGCAAGATGGCCACGGCTTCTTCGCCTTCCGCCAGGGACAGGTTGGCCAGGGAGGCAGCGGCGCTGAAGGAGCTCAGTCCGGGGACGGTCTCCACCGTGACCTGGGGGAACCTCTGCTGCATTATGGACAGGACATAGTTGTAGGTGGAGTAGAGAAGGGGGTCGCCCAGCGTGGCAAAGGCCACATCTTCTCCCATTTGCAGGCGCTCCACCATCCTCTCGACGGCCCGGTCCCAGTGCTGGCGCAAAGTCTCCTTGTCCCTCACCATGGGGAAGTCTAGCTCAAGGTACTGAGGGGCGCCGGTCAGCGCTTTCTCCAGAATGGAGCGCGCCAGGCTGTTCTCCCCGGTAGTGGCCCTGGGCACGCAGATCACCTTCACCGCCTCCAGCACCCGCTTGGCCCGCAAGGTGAGCAGGTCCGGGCTACCGGGGCCGATGCCCACGCCGTAGAACTTGCCTAACATGAGTCCTTTCCTCTGATGATCATCACATAGTTACCTTTGCCCTCTGTCTGGGGCTGGGCCGCTTCAATATCCAGGCGGGTTACCCTGTCCTCAGGATAGGAAAGGTCCGAGCCTACCACCATCTCTCTATCCTCTATTCCCCCCTCGCGGAGGTAAAGCGCTATCTCCCGGGGGGAAAGCCGCCCATCGGTGAGCAGGGCAACTTTAGGGTGCTGTTTTATCACCTCGATAAGACCGTCCAGCTTGCGCCCGTGAACGGAGTAGATGAAAGCATCTTCCCAGCTCTCCTTCAGTCTGGCGAAAGCCAGTTGCACCGAGCTTATCCCGGGAACGATCTCGTATTCCTCCGGCCTCAGGTAGCGGGCCAGGACTCCAAGAAAGCTGTAAAGGCCGGGGTCCCCCGAGACCAGCACCGCGATCCTCTTCCGGGTCCGGTTCTCCAGAATGTAGCTGACCGTCGCGGGCGGCTCTCCGCTGAAATCCAGCCCCCACGCCTCCTTGTCGGGGAAAAGGCCGGTCAGCCTCGGGCTGCCCACCAGGACGTCCGCCTCCTCAATCTTCTTCCGGGCCAGCGGGATGAGGTAGTCTTCAGCCCCGGGCCCCATACCCACCACGCACACCTTCTCTACGGACACCGGCCCAGGACCTCCCCCTTGAGGTCGAGAATAACGCACTCTATCCCGACGCGTCGGGACTGCACTAGCCGGGAGGCCCGCTGGACCACCCTTTCGGCTATGCTATCGAAAACAGCCATCAGGCCGTGTTGCCTGAGGATGGCCACCGTGGCTTCAGCGGTATCCTGGGCCATGATTTCCTTCACCACGCTCTGACCCGCACCGCAGAGGGCGGCGCAGGCGGCGATGGTCTCCATCCTGGCATCGCCCATAGTGTGATGAGTATTGAAGATGCCCACCGCTATCTTTACCAGCTTTCCCACGTGGCCCACCAGGAGCACTTGCTCCACGCCGCTTTTGGCGCATTCCCCCAGGGCGAAGCCCACGTGGTCGCCCACCCGGATGATGGCATCCTCCGGCATGCCCAGATCTCGACTGCAGAAACGCTCCCCCAGATAACCGGGACAGAGGGCCACCTTTCTCAAACCGGCTGCCTTGGCCACCTTCACCTGAAGCGACAGGGTAGCCCGGTAGGCTTCCTCCGACCTGGGCTCCACAATACCCGAAGTGCCCAGAATGGAGATGCCGCCCACTATTCCGAGCCTTGGATTAAAGGTCATGGCGGCTAACCTCTCGCCGTCGGGGACGGTGATGGTGACCTCGGCCCCGCAATCTTTGGGCAAGAGCGCGGCCACCTCCGCCGATATCATCCGCCTGGGGACCGGGTTGATAGCCGGCTCACCGGGCGGGACCGGAAGCCCCGGCTTAGTAACTGTGCCCACGCCCCGGCCTCCGAGAATCCTGACGCCCTCCCCCCCAGGAACCAACTTCACCTCAGCGTAGATTTCCGCCCCGTCGGTAACATCCGGGTCATCGCCGGAATCCTTGATAACCCCGCAGCGGGCGAAGCCGCCGGCATCCTGAGCCTGTCCCGATTGCATCGGGATGACGCCCAGTTTGAGCCTGACGCCCGAGGCCGTTTCCACCTCTACCTCCGACACAGGCTTCCCGGAGGTCAGCATCAGCATGGCGGCCCTGGCGGCTGCCTGGGCGCAGGTCCCGGTGGTGTACCCCTTTTTCAGCGTGCGCTCCGGTCCGGCGCTCAGCCGTTCTCCCTCAGTTCGCCTCTCCGGCTGAAGCGCCTCAGCAAGAGAGCGGAACCGCCGCCGAGGACTGCCCAGAAGAACACCTGGCCGGACAGGGAGAGAATGCGGAAGTCCCAGACGAGGTCGGCTGGCGCCGTGACGGCGTCGGGGTTAGGGGGCATGAGAAGAGCGAGCAAGACGGCCATGACGCCGTAGAGCCCCACCGCCAGGACCAGCCGCTGCGCCTTCGACGCCGAAGTCCACCACCT
>JAUYGE010000156.1 GCA_030690705.1 Dehalococcoidia bacterium
AACCGAAGGCCGCTGTTGATATCAACAGCGGCCTTCGGTTACCGCCCCCGGACGAATCGGGGGCCTTTACCATAGACGCACATCACAACATCGACTTGGATGAAGCGGTACGCCAGTATTTGCTGATGGCTCTTCCGCTCAAGCCACTGTGTCGCGAGAATTGCGCCGGCCTGTGTCCTTCCTGTGGCAAGAACCTGAATGAGAGTCCGTGTGACTGCGAGAAGGATTCAGCCGACTATGTTAGAATATCTCCTTCCTCAAAAAGGAAGGGCGAAAGCTGAAAGGAGTCTCCAGTGGCACCTTTACCCAAGAGAAAATACCCTAAGGCCAGACAGGGCGAAAGACGTAGCCATCTGGCCCTGAAGAGCCGCAATATCGATACGTGCCCCCAGTGTCACAGCCCGCGGCTGTCGCATCATGCCTGTCCTACCTGCGGAAGCTACAACGGCAGGGAAGTAATCTCCGTCAAGAGCACGAAAAAGAAAACGGACTAACGATGATCAGGACCATCATTTGCGACCTCTTTGAAATAGAGTATCCGGTTTTTCAAGGCGGCATGGCTCATCTGGGCACAGCTGAGCTGGTGTCTGCCGTCTCCAATGCTGGAGGTCTTGGCTTCATCGGCTCGGGCAGCAACCCTCCTGAATGGCTCAGGGACCAGATACGCAAGACCAGAGAGCGCACCCAGAAGCCGTTCGGGGTCAACGTGATAATGATTTCACCTCATCTGAAGGCTAGCCTGGAAGTCATTCAAGAGGAGAAGGTAAAAATAGTGGCTTTCGGCGGGGGCAACCCCGGAGTCTACATACCGCCCCTGAAAGAAGCCGGAGTAAAGGTAGTGCCCGTCATCTCCAGCGTCGCTCTAGCCAAACGGTTGGAAAGGTTGGGGGCCGACGCCATAGTCGCCGAGGGAATGGAATCCGGCGGCCACGTTGGAGAAACGACTACCATGGCTCTGGTTCCTCAGGTGGTGGACAGCGTCTCCATACCCGTGGTAGCGGCCGGTGGCTTTGGCGATGGTCGCGGTCTAGCAGCCGCGTTATGTCTAGGCGCTAAGGGCATTCAGATGGGGACTCGCTTTATCTGTACTCCGGAGTGCATAGCGCACCAGAAATTCAAGGAAGCCATCGTGAAGGCCAGGGATAGGGCCACAGTGGTTACGGGGACTACCACGGGGCACCCAGCACGGTGCCTGGAGAACCACCTGACCCGGGAGTATCAGGCTCTAGAGAGAAGCGGAGCCCCCAAGGAAGCACTGGACAAGTTCGCCACCGGACGGATGTACACGGGAGTGATTCAGGGAGACGTGGAGAACGGGTCCCTCATGTGTGGACAGATAGCCGGCCTGATAAAGGATATTAGGCCCGCGAAGAACATAGTAGAGGAAGAAGTGGTCCAGGCAGAGGCTATTCTCAAACAAATAGTCACCACTCTAATGGTAAGCAAGAGATGAGCCGCAAAGGCACGGTGTCCTTTCTCTTTC
>JAUYGE010000165.1 GCA_030690705.1 Dehalococcoidia bacterium
CGGTCAATCAATAGCCCTCGCCCACAACGGGAATATTGTGAACGCACTATATTTGCGTCAGGAATTGACTGACAAAGGCTTCCTTTTCCAGACTTCTACCGATACAGAGGTCATCTTGGACCTCGTGCTATCGTCTCCGGAGAAGGAGCTCAAAGACAGCATCAGCTACGCTATGCACCGGCTTCAAGGCGCCTATTCCCTGACGATGTTGACCCGTGACAAGCTGGTCGGCGTCCGCGACCCCATGGGGCTCCGTCCTCTGTGCCTCGGCAGCCTCGGAGACGGCTGGGTGCTAGCTTCGGAAAGCTGCGCGCTGGACCATATCGGGGCCACTTTCTTGAGGGAGATTGAACCTGGAGAGATAGTCATCATCGACGAAAATGGAGTCGAAAGCTTTCAAGCAATGCCACCTCGTCGAGCCCTGTGTATCTTTGAGTACATCTACTTTGCGCGTCCGGATAGCGTCATCAACGGTCGTTTGCTCTATCCCGCCAGACAGGCGATGGGGGCGAGGCTGGCCGAAGAGTATCCGGTGGATGCCGACATGGTCATGGGTGTGCCTGATTCCGCTACCGCTGCGGCCACGGGCTACGCTCAGCAGTCCGGGCTGCCCCTCGGTGAAGGCCTTCTCAAAAACCGCTACGTGGGCCGGACCTTCATCGAGCCGGACCAGCGCATACGAGAACTGGGCGTCAGGCTGAAGTTCAACCCGATGCCCCTGATGATTGCGGGCAAACGGCTGGTGGTTGTCGACGACAGCATCGTCCGGGGTACCACCACTCCAAGGGTGATATCCATGCTGCGCCGGGCGGGCGCCAAAGAGATACATATGCGCATCTGCGCGCCGCCGATCCGGCACCCCTGCTTTTTCGGCGTCGACATGGCTACCCGATGGGAGCTCATTGCCGCACAGAAGACAGTGCCTCAGATAAAGGAGGCCATCGGTGCTGACTCCCTGGGTTATCTCAGCCTCGACGGTCTCGTTAAAGCGATAGCACTTCCCAAGAGTCACTTCTGCCTGGCCTGCTTCACCGGTGACTACCCCATTCCCGTCCAGCTTGAGATGGACAAGCTGGCACTGGAAACAATCAGCTTGCCCTGATATCGGCTCGCCCCCCATACGATATGAAGACGAAACAGGTGTCTCCTGCCTACGCCGCCGCAGGGGTGAACATCGACACAGCGGCGAGTATCAAGAGTATTATCAAGGGGCTGGCTCGTTCCACCTCCGTCCCCGGCGTGCTCAGCGAGATCGGGCTTTTCGGCGGCCTCTTTCAGCTACGGGGCTACAAGGAGCCGGTTCTTGTCGCCAGCACCGACGGCGTCGGCACCAAGCTGAGAATCGCAGCCCTTCTGGGAGGACACGGCACAATCGGCGTTGACCTGGTCAACCATTGCGTCAATGATATCTTCACCTGTGGCGCCTCTCCCCTCTTCTTCCTTGACTACATCGCTATGGGCAAGCTTGTTCCCCAGCTGGTGGAAAGCATCGTGGCCGGCATGGTCAAAGCCTGCCGAGACACGGGGTGTGCTCTTCTCGGCGGTGAGACAGCGGAAATGCCCGGCATCTATGCCCCCGGCGACTATGACGTGGTCGGCTTCATCGTTGGCGCCGTCGAGAAGCAGAGTATTCTCACCGGCGCGGCAATCATCACGGGCGATGTTCTCATCGGCTTGCCTTCCAGTGGCTTGCACACCAACGGGTACTCGCTGGCGAGGAAGGTATTCGAAGTTGACTCGCGCCCCGCTGTGCTAGATTCATACTATCCTGAACTGGGCTGTACGCTCGGTGAGGCCCTTCTCGTTCCCCATCGCTGCTATTACCATCTTCTCAAGCCGTTCTTGCCCCTCCTCAAGGGCATGGCGCACATCACCGGGGGTGGCATACCCGAGAACTTGCCCCGTATTCTCCCGCCCACACGAGCGGCCCGCATTGATAGCCGTTCCTGGCCGGTGCCGCCCCTCTTCTCACTTATCCAACGAAAGGGCCGCATTTCACGCCGCGAGATGTTCCGCGTCTTCAATATGGGCATCGGGATGATCCTCGTTTGCTCCGGCGGCAACGCCTCCCAGCTTCTGAAGTCTCTGCCAGAGGCACGAGTCATCGGCCAAATCGCAGAGCAAAAGGGTAGACAGCGCGTTATCCTGGCATAAATTCCGCTTTCAGGAGGCTGCCCATGCGAGCTATCGTAAGTGTCTCAGACAAGACCGGCCTCGTCGATTTCGTCAGGGGGCTGAGCGGACTCGGCGTAGAAGTCTACAGCACTGGCGGCACTAAGAAGGCATTGACAGACGCCGGGCTTCACGTGCACAGCGTCTCCGACCTGACCGGCTTCCCCGAAATACTCGATGGCCGGGTGAAGACATTGCATCCGGCTGTCCACGGAGGCATCCTGGCCAGGCGAGACCTGCCGGGCCACATGGCCCAACTGGCGGAGAACAAGATCTCGCCGATTGATGTGGTGGTGGTGAACCTGTACCCGTTCGTCAAGACAGTCAGCCGTCCCGGCGTGGAACTCCAAGAGGCCCTGGAGAACATCGACATTGGCGGCCCGACCATGATTCGAGCTGCAGCCAAGAACTTTCCCTACCTGTTGGTCATCGTAGACCCTGCCGACTATCAGCCGACGTTGAACCAGATGAAGAACGGAGCGGTCGGCCTCGGCGAGCGACGCAGGCTGGCACAGAAGGCCTTTCAGCACGTGGCTCTCTATGACACCGCCATTTCCCGTTACTTACGTCAGGGAGAAGGGGATTTCCCATCCGAGATGACCATCGCCTTGAGGAAACTCTACGACCTCAAGTACGGAGAGAACCCGCACCAGAAGGCCGCCTTCTATGAGGAAGAGACTCTGGAGAACAAAGAGTCAACCGTTACCCGGGCGATGCAACTGAACGGAAAGGAGCTTTCCTTCAACAACATTCTCGACCTTCACTCCGCCCTCGAGGCAGTCAGGGATTTCGAGACCCCCACAGTAGCCGTCATCAAACACAACAACCCGTGCGGTTTGTCCAGCCATTCCAGCCTCGCTGAGGCCTACAAGCGGGCTCTCGCCGGGGACCCTGTTTCTGCCTTCGGTGGGGTGGTCAGCACGAACCGGACTCTTGACCTGGCTACCGCCAGGGAGATCGACAAGACCCACTACGATGCCATCATCGCGCCTAGCTTCGACCCGGAGGCACTCAGTTTATTGAAGCGAAAGAAGGACCTGCGCCTTCTTCACCTCGGACTTCCTCAGTTGAAAGGAAATGGGTCTGCCTTCGATTTTCGCCGTGTCGGTGGCGGATTGCTGGTTCAGACGCCTGACGTCCATACTGACGCTGAGAGCAAGCCCCAGGTAGTGACCAGGCGTCAGCCTTCAAAGGAAGAGTGGCGCGACCTGTTCTTTGCGTGGAAAGCTGTGAAGCATATCAAGTCGAATGCTATTGTCCTCGTTAAGGACGAGGCTCTACTGGGAATGGGGGCAGGACAACCCAGCCGTGTCGTCAGCGTAGAGATTGCGCTCAAGAAGGCCGGCGAGCGGGCAGGTGGCAGTGTAGTGGGCTCGGATGCCTTCTTCCCTTTCGCGGATGGGGTGGAGATGGCGGCAAAGGGGGGGGTCACCGCTATCATCCAGCCCGGCGGCTCTTTGCGCGACCAGGATGCTATTGATGTAGCAAACAAGTACAACATCGCCATGGTTTTCACCGGCGTGCGCCACTTCCTCCATTAGCGAGCGGTGTCACCCCGCAAACCCTCTTCCGCCTGCATTGTCTGCAAGTGAGCCAAGGTCAGAGTGGCCGTTTATTGACAAGGCAGCCGCCTTGCCTCAAGATTCCCGGAGTATTACAATTGCCTGTCGGAAGAACCGAGACGAAGGTGCGATATTGCTGATTACCGACCTGGATAGTCTGGTCTCCGCATTGTCACCGCAGAAAAGGGAGCGATTCGAGCGACTCTTTCATTTCGACGCCACCAAGGGATACCTCAATCCGCCACCGTCTATGACTGCCTGGATAGAGAAGCAGTTTGGCTCTGTCGACGTGGTGCGAGAGCAGAAGATTATCAAGGTGACCAACCGGGTTACCTATGAAGGAGCCCTGTTCAACAAACTGCGCGCTTCACGTCCGATTGAGACTATAGAAAAGCTTGCCATCGAGGCCAGGATTATTGATGTCATACGGGATGACCCTTTCAGCAACCCGGTTCGGGATACACCGGAGGACGTCTTCGGGCGCATCGAGGGCAAGTACTGCGTTACCGCCAGCAATATCGCCAAGTACGATGGCCACCATGGCATCATCATCTTTCGGGAGGCCAATCCGCTCCACTTCACTAAGGACCAGGTAGCTGACTACATTGACACCGCCTGCCTGTGGGCGGAGAAGATTCGTGAGCTGGATTCCGGGGCGAAGTATTTTTTCTTTCTTTGGAATTGTCTCAGGCGAGCCGGCGCCTCCATGATTCATGGTCATGCTCAGGTCTCTCTCACCCGCATCCAGCACTATGCCAAGGTCGAAGGCCTGCGCTTCGCCGCCGAGCGCTACCAGCGAAGGTACAAATCTAACTACTTCCACGACCTCTATGAGGCCCACCATGACCTCGGCCTGGGTTTTGAGAAGCAGGGTGTCAAGGTCATGGCCTACATCACGCCTCTCAAAGAGAAGGATGTCATGCTCCTCTCCAATAAGCTTGACCTTTCGCTCAAGGAGCGGACTTACGAGGCTCTCGCCTGCCTTCGAGACAACATGAATGTCACTGCCTTCAATCTATGTCTGGTGGTGCCGCCCTCGTCAGCAACGACCGAAAGCTGGGAAGGTTTCCCCGCAGTAGTCCGGATAGTTGACCGTGGGGAGTCCAAGAGCACCTCCTGTGACATAGGCACCATGGAGCTATTCGGCCAGAGCGTTGTTTCCAGTGACCCGCTGGAGGTAGCCCGATTGCTCAAAGAGAGCCTGAGTTGAGGGGCCGGCGATGACCAGCGCTGTCATCGTGGTGGACATGCTGCGAGGTTTTCTCGAAGAAGGATACTGCTTGTACTGCGGCCCAGGAGCCCGGCGGATCATCCCCGCAGTGCAAGAGCTACTGGCGCGGGAGGCAACCCGGGGCTCCGAGGTCTTCTACCTCGCCGACAGTCATGCACCGGACGACCTCGAGTTCCAGATGTTCCCTCCCCACTGCATCAGGGACACCCGTGAGTCTGAGGTCATTCCCGAGCTTCTGTCCTACCCCGGCCAACTGATCGCCAAGAACCGCTTCAGCGGCTTCTTCGGTACCAGGCTCGAGAAGCTACTGGCTGACATTAAGCCGGATAAGGTCATAGTGTGCGGTGTCTGCACCGACATCTGCGTGCTGCACACTGTGGCTGACCTGCGCAATCGAGACTACGTCGTCGAGGTGCCGGTGGACTGCGTGGCCTCGTCAAACGAGCAAGACCACCGCTTCGCCCTGGAGCACATGGAGAAGGTGCTGGGGGCAAGGCTGACCAGCGCCGACGAGGTGACC
>JAUYGE010000172.1 GCA_030690705.1 Dehalococcoidia bacterium
ACTCTGGTAGCCAGAGAGATGAAAGCCATTATCAACGCCGGGGCCTACAGCAGCCTCATTGTCCAGATAGCGCGCAGCAGCGTTTTCGCCACTGTAGGCGTTTACCGGATGCCGCACTTCAAGTTCGATGCCTATGCCGTCGCTACCAATGAGCCGCCCTACGGTCCCTTCATCGGCTTCGGCGGCTCGCACATCGTGTGGGCGGTGGAGAACCATATGGATATGCTGGCGGAGAAACTGGAGATGGACCCCCTTGAGATGAGGCGGAAGAACCTCCTCAAAGAGGGTGACGAGGATGTTTGCGGCCAGATTAACCACAGCACGGGAGCCAGAGAATGCCTGGACAAGATGGCCGGGTGGATAGAGTGGGGGACGACGCCGCCTCCGCCGTCGGGCCCGTGGAAGGTGGGCAAGGGTGTGGCCCAGGGCTGCCGCCAGACCATCGCCGGCACGACCTCGGTGGCAGCGGTGAAGGTCCACGAGGATGGCGCTATTGAAGTGCGCCACAGCGCCCACGAGGTCGGCCAGGGCTGCAACACCACCATGGCGCAGATCGCCGCCGAAGAGTTCGGCGCCACGGTGGATATGGTCAAGGTAGTGTTCACGGACACGGCCATTACCCCGTTTGAGTTCGGCACCGTCTCCATGCGGAGCACCTTCAATACCGGCAATGCGGTCCAGCTGGCCTGTCAGGACGCGAAGAGGCAGCTCTTTGCCCTGGCCTCAGAGAAGCTCGGAGTGCCTGCCGGGGGACTTGACATAAGAGACAACCGCATCTATGTGAAGGGGGTGCCCGAGAGAGGCCTCCGGGTTCCGGAGCTCTTCACTCCCCTGGGCTATCTGGTCAAAGGTGGCGAGCTGGTCGGGAATGGGGTTTTCACCTGTCCTATCAGCAGCGAGGACATCAACACCGGACAGGGGAAGAGGGTGGTGGCCTATCTATCCCACGGAGCCAACGCCGCCGAGGTAGCGGTGAACACGGAAACCGGAGAGGTCAAGCTACTGAGGCTGGGGGGATGCTACGACATGGGCCGCCCGATAAACCCGAAGGCGTGCGAGGCGATGATCCAGATGGGACTGGGCATAGGTACGGGTACCGCACTGACTGAGGAGATGGTCGTCCGCGAAGGGAGGATCGTCAATCCCAACTTCATGGACTACAAGCCGCCGACGGCCATGGACATGCCTTCGACGGACCGCGTCGCCTACCAGTTCGCGCCCGCGCCTCACAGGGAAGGCCCGTACGGGGCCAAGGGGTTCGCCGAGAACACGCCGGTGCCGGTGGCGCCAGCTATAGGAAACGCCGTCTACCACGCTATCGGGGTGCGGATAAAGGACCTGCCCATCACCAAAGAGAAGATTCTGGCCGCCCTCGCGGCAAAGGCGGGACGCGCTTCTGCGCCTTGACAGTTGAACCTGCGACTGCTATGCTTTGTAGCTGGTTAGGGCTTCTTCTTTAGCGTCTCCACCACACTCCCATTTCGGCTCGCGGCCCCGTGGTGTAGCGGTCTAACATGCCACCCTGTCACGGTGGAGATCGAGGGTTCGAATCCCTTCGGGGTCGCCAACACTTCTTTCGCCATACTCCAGATTCAGGCGGAACAGCGGCTCCGGCTGCGGTTTGCCGGTAGCCTCAAGGAGGGGGAAAGGTAATCAGGTATCTGAAGGTGAAACTGCCATTGCCGGCCTCAGCCTCACATCGGCGTGCATGAGGTCACTCTTGAGCGGCGTCGGGCGCCAAGAGCAAAGGCATAAGGAAGGATGGGATGACTGAAATAAAAGAGGAACGATCCATAGTTGAGCTGAAGGAAAGGCGACCAGATTTCGACGAAGACGGTCCGCAGTGGCCTGCTGCCATAAGTATGGCTCCTGTTGAAGAAGAGTTGGCCAGGGAGGCTCTTTGGGGAGAAGAGGAGCCGACTGATGACCCGGTGAGGATGTACCTGGGTGAAGTAGGCAGAGTGGCCCTGCTGACTGGCGCCGAGGAGAGAACACTGGCAAAAAAGATGGAGTTTGGCAGGCATATCAGGCGGCTTGAGGAGGAATGGCTCGCCGAACACGGCAAGTCAGCCAGAGTGTCAGATATTTTCACGGTACTGCTGGCTCCTCTGCAAGAGTCAGCTCCCATAGTAGTGGCTATGCAAATCGAGCTTGGGCTAAAAGCTTCGACCCCACTGCAGTGTATCTCAAATGTTAAGATGCGGAAAGCTATTGACGTTGTACTGGCTGAGCCCTTAATCAAGGCCGTTGCTGACGGAACGGGCCGGGATGAGAGTGAAGCGGAGAAAGCGATAATTCAGCTCGCCCTCCTGTTTAATCTGCTGCCCAAAGAGGTGCTCTCAATAATGGGCGAGGCGGATTCGTGGGAGCAGCTGGAAACACTGGTTGGTAGTGCCGGCTTTCGGGCTTTGATCACCTCTCAGCAAAGAGCGCTGAAAAAGTATCTGGACCGGGTGAAGTATGAGGAGTCTCGTTCTGAGAGACATCTCATAGAGGCAAATCTGCGTCTCGTGGTCAGTGTCGCCAAGAAATATATCGGCCGGGGCATGGCGCTCCTTGACCTTATCCAGGAAGGAAACATAGGTCTGATGCGGGGGGTGGAGAAATTCGACTACCGGCGCGGTTACAAGTTCAGCACCTACGCTACCTGGTGGATCAAACAGGCCATCACCAGGGCTATTGCCGACCAGGCCCGGACGATCCGCATACCGGTGCATATGGTGGAGACCATCAACAAGGTACATCGGGTAAGTCTGCGTCTGGCTCAAGAATACGGGCGGGAGCCGAGCCACGACGAGATAGGCCGGGGAATGGAAATCCCCAAAGAGAAGGTGAAGGAAGTCGTAAAGCTATCCCAGACGCCGTTATCTCTGGAGACGCCTATCGGGGAGGAGGAGGATAGCCACCTGGGGGATTTCATCGAGGACCGGTCTGCACTGCCTCCCGCAGATGCTGCGTCACGGCAGTTGCTTAAAGAGCAAATAGAGGATGTGCTGGGTACCCTTAATGCCAGGGAGAAAAGGGTAGTGGAACTGAGATTCGGTCTGGAGGACGGGCGAGGCCGCACCCTGGAGGAGGTCGGGTGGGAGTTTGGCGTAACACGGGAGAGGATCCGCCAGATTGAGGCCAAGGCGCTCAGGAAGTTGCGCCATCCTTCGCGAAGCCGGAGGTTGAAGGACTACCTTGAGTGAATTGACCTGCCTCAAAAGGAGCTATAGTTTTGAAAATACTTCTCGTCTATCCAGAATATCCGGACACATTCTGGGGCTTTAAGCATGCTTTGAAGTTCGTTGGAAAGAAGGCGGCTTTGCCCCCGCTGGGCCTGTTAACCGTGGCCGCGATGCTCCCGGAGGAGTGGGAGAAGAAGCTCGTAGACATGAATACAACCAGCCTGAGCGACATAGACATCAAA
>JAUYGE010000179.1 GCA_030690705.1 Dehalococcoidia bacterium
GCTCATTCCGTTGAACATCTTATGCCTTAGAGAAGGTGGAAGTAATGCGTAGAGGGGTTCGCCAGAATGCGCTTGGTCGGTGAGATTGAGCTTGGCGTAGTGTGAAGGAATGTGTTGTGGGCAAGCACCTGAGGTCAGCCCATAGCTGCGACCAACTTCAGCCAGCCTCCGGGTCTTCAGCTATTTGTAGCGAGTATCCTTCAAGATCAATTTGGTACATTTTTTGCTTCGGCGATCATTGTGCGGTGCTGGGCAAGTTTGCGAGAGATGATGACCACTATCAAAAGGAAGAGGATCATCACGATCGCCAGGGCGCTCAATTCCGGGAAGGAGCCATTATGCCACAGGTTGAAGACAAAGACCGAAAGGACTATGGTGTCCGGGTTATAGAGTATCCCGGCGATGGAAAAGAGCCTCACTGTGAGTATCAGGATAGAGAGGCCGCCAGCGACCAGCGAGGGTATGAGCAGAGGTACGATGATACGGCGAAGTATAGCAAAAAAGCTAGCTCCGCTGGAGGCTGCCGCATCTTCGAGCTCTTTGTGAATCTGGACTACTCCGGTATTGGTAAAGCGGGTAGCGATGGGCAAGAAAGCTATTGTATAAGCCAGCACCATGATCCAGATGGTGTCATAGATAGGTATTATAGAGCGGAGGTAGAGGAAGAACACCAGGAAGCTGAATCCCAGGGCCACGGATGGTATGGTGAATGGGAGGAAAGCCAGGCTGTCCAGCAGGCGTGCGCCTTTGGGTTTGAGGCGGAGCACGATCCAGGAGATAATGGTGGCCAGCAACATGCCACCAACGCTGACCACGCCACTCATTAGTGCGGTGTTTTTCACAGAAAGGAGAAAAAGCGGGTTATCCAAAAGGCCCGTGTAATTCATGAGGGTGAGCCTGCCCAGGCTTTCTCGAGAGGGAGCCTCGTAGTAGGGGAGCAGGGAGGTCCAGAGTGTAACCAGGAAGGGGAGGATAATGGCCATAAACAGGAAAAAGAAGATGAAGGCCCCAGCCCAAGGCCGCCATTTTCCCAGGTTGATAAGGCGGGGGCGGTATCCCTTACCTGTTACCGTAGCATATCTCTCTGAGCGGGTCAGTATACTCTGGTAGTAGAACAATCCGATAGAGGCCAGAACGATGAGACCGATGCTGAGTACAAAGGCCTCGCCATAATTGGGAGGTACAGAGAGCTTGAGGGCGGAGTAGATCTGGGTAGCATAGACCATCATGCCCTGCGCGGAGCCCATGATGAGCGGTACATCGAGGCCCTCTATTCCTCGCACAAACATGAGGAGGGCTACTGCTGCCAGTGCCGGTGTCATAAGCTTTAGGGTGATGCGGTAGAAGGTGATTGTCTTGGTGCCGCCGGCGGTATAGGCGGCCTCTTCAAGGGCAGGGTCCATGCCTCGGAAGGCAGCGCCGAGCATGAAGAAGGTCATTGGGGAAAGAGACAGGCCTTCAACCCACCACATGGCCGGCCAGGAATAAGCATTGAATAGAGGCGCGCTGAAACCCAGGGAAAGCCATAGTTTATTCAGCAGGCCGGCGTTGGGGCTGAGGAGGAATATCCAGGCAATGGCCTTGACCATGGAGGGCATGACGAGGGGGATGAACATGAGCCCGTAGATGATATTGCGGAAGGGCGTATTGGTTCGCTCCACCAGGAAGGCGATGCTGCTGCCAAAGAACAGGGATATGGCCATGGCGCCGGCGGCGAAGATAAGGGTATTGCCCAGGTAGCCGATAATCTTGGGGTCGGAATAGGCTTGGAGGAAATTTCTCAGTGTAAGATGTCTCAAGGTGAGGTCAGCAACCAGGGTGGTGCCTGCCTCTTTGAAGCTGCCCCACAGAAGGAAAAGGATGGGGACTGCTGCCAGGAAGGCTACCAGGGCGGCGGCCAGGAGCAAAACTGTGTTTCGGGCAGTGAAAAAACCTGCCCACCGTTTTGCTTCAGCTACGGTAAGCATAAGAAACGTTCCTCGTGTTTAGATCTGTGACTTGTTAGAGGGACGCATATTCTTGAAAGGATTAGCAACGGCGCCAGAGTTGGCACCCTGGCGCCGTTTACCTCATCTCCCGATAATGTCCTGACGCCAGACTCTGGCAGCGTCGGTGTAGTTCTTATCCGTGCCCATCTCCGAAGGTAAAGTGAATATCTCGACGCCCCTGTTCTTGTAAAACTGGTTGGCATAGGACTTGTCGGCGATTCTCGGATTGACGGTGGGATTGGGGAAGAGGTTGGAATAGACAAGGGAACCTTCGTCAGAGGTTAACCAATCAGCAAGAAGCTTGGCCGCATTGGGATGGGGAGGGTTCTTTGGCATGGCAATGTGCCACGGGTCCCCATAGGTCTTGGTAAAGGGGGCGAAGTCAATGGGCGCTCCCCGCCTGATATTATAGAGCCCGGTAGTGCCTGCTGCCATGAGCATGATATTGGCGTCACCCGCTACCAGCAGCTCCAACGGGCCCTGAAAACCGCTCATTACCCTCGGGTTGGTGGTCTTAATGACATCTTTCCAGAACTTGATGGAACGGTCCCAGTTAACCCCCGCTGCGGTTACATCGCCAAGCTCATAGGCAAAGCCGATAACCCAGTTGGAGCCGGAGGTGGAAATGAGCGACTTACCCGCCCACTTAGAGTTGTTAAGGTCTTCCCATTTCTTGGGTATGTCGGTGGGGGAGACCAGCTTGGTATTGTACATGGGCATTCTGGTGGAGAGCTGGTCTAACACCCAGAACTTGTGAGGCGGCTGAAACGGCCACCCCTGCGCATTGGGCCAGTCGTACTCCTGCAAAATGCCCGCCGCTTGCTCATGCCTGAGCCGGGCGGCATCCTGCGTCAATAAATCCGGAGAATACTTGCCAGCCTGGTACTCGGCAATTAACTTGGCCTCCAGCTCATCCCCCGGTGGGTCCCATATCTTGAGCTTGAGGAAAGGATATCTGGCCTCGAAGGCTTTTTCCACCGGCCCGTAGTACCATGACAGGGCCCACATGACCACCTCTGTTTCTCCGTTGGCCTTGGCTGCAGCTATCAGCTGCTGCTCACGGGACAACTGAGGCACCGGTGTTGCCGGGTTCTGGGTGGATGGGGTTGGGGCTGGCGTGGGTGCTGGCGACTGAGGCGCGGCGCAGGCAGTAATGATTAACCCCAGGATTAGCAACAGGCTTATGGTGTAACTGAATCTTCTGAACATTTTTCCAATCCTCCTCCTGTGTCCGACACATGTCCGTGTTCTTGGGCTTCTAATTCTCTTTAACTTGCGCTGTCCTCCTCCTGACCTCTTAATTTTATTGAGTGCAACGGGCAAGACCTCGGGAGATACTTATCCAAGTAAAGCGGGTTATACTAAATTGTTTGGGGAAAAACCCGCCCCGCAAATCCTCTGTTTGGTTCGGAATGCCTCCTCATCGCTTCGATTATAGCACGGGGCAGTGTCCCGTCAAGTGGTTGTGCTCGTTCCTTGAGAAATCTGAAGGATTCGGTTAGCATATGGCCGGTTCGTCCAATGAAACTAAGGAGGCTTTAAGTTTATGTTACCAGGTACCCTGTTTCGAACCGCCGGCATTCTGGTCCCGGTAACCCTCTTCTTCGCGTCCTGCGCTGCAGGTGGTGGTGGGACGCCTCAGTCGATGCCACCACCGAAGCCGAAGACCTACACCGCTGCTCCGCCGATGACCATCGACAAGAACAAGCAGTACACGGCTACCATCGAGACGGACAGGGGCAACCTGGTGCTGGAGCTATTCGTCAAGGACGCACCGGTGACGGTGAACAACTTCGTCTTCCTGGCCCGCGAGGGCTTCTATGATGGGACAACCTTCCACCGCGTTATTCCGGGCTTCATGGCCCAGGGTGGAGACCCCACCGGCACCGGCGCCGGCGGCCCCGGCTACAAGTTTGCCGATGAGCTTAGCCAGCGCAAGCATGGCACCGGCACCCTCTCCATGGCCAACGCCGGCCCCGGCACCAACGGAAGCCAGTTCTTCATCACCTACGCTCCTCAGCCGCACCTGGATGGCAAGCACTCGGTGTTCGGCCAGCTGACGAAGGGGATAGATGTTTTGAAGAACCTCAAGAACGGCGACAAGATGAAGAAGGTGACCATAGCGGAGAAGTAGGGACTACTCCTGCTTCGACTGATATTCGCGCAGGAGCCTTTCGCCGTACTGGAGCAGCACCTGGGCTCGCTCCGGTGAGTATTGCTTGAGCTTGAGATAGGCCTTGAGGGCCTCTTCCGGCGTCAGCCCCTCCGCTCCCTGCCACTCCCTCAGGCGTATGCGCGGCTCTTTCCCCGAAATCTGAAAGGCGAATGGCAGAATGTAGTGGGCCTCACCCAGGGCTTTGCGCAGCTCGCTGTCCCGGATTTTCCCCTCCGCCTGGGCGGGCAATGATAGTTGGAGCCGCACTACGGCCTCTTTGATTTCTCCGGCCCGCCGGGCTATGGCCTGGAGTACCGTGGCCGTGGGGTCGAGGTCCTGCTCTCTTATCTCCACGGAAATGGTCAGAAAGCGGCGCGCTTGGACCGGATGGAAGGTCAGGTGCGTCTTCCGTTGCTCCGGCTGAGCAGAGTTCTCAATCTCCACCACGCAGAACCCTTTCTCCTCTTTCTCCTCGCTGAAATCGATCCGTTCCAGGCTGCCCGAGTAGGCCGCGCAGGGCCTGTCTGAGAGCACCTGGTGCCGGTGAAGATGTCCCAGGGCTATGTAGTCGAAGGCGGGCTGAAAGATGGAGCTGGGGAGCAGGACGGGGTCCTGGCCCACCATGGTCGTCTTCTCAGAGCCGTATACGGCGGTGGAGATGGAAAGGTGGGCGGCGAGCACCGACGGCAACTGAGGGTCGATGGAATCGGCGAAGTTGCGGATGGTGCGGGTCATTATCTCCTGGAGCCTTTCGTTGGTCTGCTGGAAGGTGAGGCTCTTGTTTTCCTCCTTGCTCAAGAGCAGGCTGCGCCTGGCCCAGGGCAGGGCGGCCACCTGAAGCGGCCCGCTGGCGGTCTGGATGAGATGGATATCGGGCTTGCTGGCCACGGAGATGTTCTTGACGGACAGGGTCTGGAATATCTCCACCGCGCTGGCGCGGCCGGCGGCGTTGGGCAGGTCGTGGTTGCCGGCCAGAAGGAAGACGGGTATGTCCGCAGCCGCCAGGCGCTGGAGGCGTCTGGCGAACTCCCTCTGCTGCGTCTGAGACGGCTCGCGGCTCTTGTAAGCATCACCGCAGAAGAGGACCAGGTCAACCCGGTTCTCCAGGGCGTGGTTGATCACCTGGTCCAGGACCTTAAGGAAGTCCAGCAGGCGGGTATGAAGGCCGGTCTCGGGGTCGAGGGCGCCGTAGGCCTCGACGCCCAGGTGGAGGTCGCTAAAGTGAAGGATTTTCATTATGAGCCGCCCATAGGGGGCCGGTGTCGAAGGCTTCGCCGCAGAGCTTGGCGGACAGGACCTTTTGCAACTCGGCGATAGTGACTCGGAGCTGCTTCATGGAGTCCCGGTCTCTGACGGTAACCTGCTTGTCCTCGAGCGACTGGAAGTCCACGGTGACGCAGAATGGAGTGCCGATTTCGTCCTGGCGGCGGTAGCGCCGTCCGATGCTCTGGGCATCGTCGTACTGGGTGACAAAGCAGCAGCGCAGTCCCGCGTGCACCTCGCGGGCCAGGGCGACCAGAGGCTCCTTTCGGCTCAGCGGCAGGACCGCTACCTTGACCGGCGCCAGTCTCGGATGGAGGTGGAGGACTACCCTGATTTCATCCTTGTCCGGCTCTTCAGCGTAGGAATCGAGCAGGAAGGCCAGAGCGGAGCGGTCGACGCCGGCTGATGGCTCGATGGCGCAGGGCAGGTAGTGCTCCCCCTTCTCCTCGTCGAAGTAGGTCAGGGTCTTGCCGCTGGCGGCGCTGTGCTGTTTGAGGTCGAAGTCCCCGCGGTTGGCGATGCCTTCTAGCTCAGACCATCCCATGGGGAATAGGTACTCCACGTCGTAGCAGTCGCGGGCGTAGTGGGCCAGCTCATCCTTGCCGTGCTGGCGGAGGCGCAGGTTTTCCTTTCTCATGCCCAGCTTCAGATACCAGTTGAAGCGCTCCTCGATCCAGTACTTGAGCCACTGGTCGGCGGTCTCGGGCTTGACGAAGTACTCGCACTCCATCTGCTCGAACTCTCGGCTCCTGAAGGTGAAGTTGCCCGGGGTAATCTCGTTGCGGAAGGCCTTGCCCGTCTGGGCGATGCCGAAGGGCAGCTTCTTTCTGGTGGTGTTGAGGACGTTCTGGAAGTTCACGAAGATGCCCTGGGCGGTCTCCGGGCGCATGTAGATGACGCTGGCCTCGTCCTCCACCGGGCCCATCTTGGTCTTGAACATCAGGTTGAACATCCGGGGCTCGGTCAGCTCTCCTCCGCAGGAGGGACAAACGGAGTCCTTGAGGTCGTCGGCGCGCCAGCGCAGGTGGCATGACTTGCACTCCACCAAGGGGTCGGAGAAGCCCTGCACATGCCCGGAGGCGACCCAGGTCTGCGGGTGCATCAGGATGGCGGCGTCGAGGCCCACCATGTCATCCCTCTGGTGTACCATGGCCTGCCACCATGCCTCTCTGACGTTGCGCTTCAACTCGACTCCCAGAGGGCCGTAGTCCCAGCAGCTCGCGAGGCCGCCGTATATTTCGCTGCTCTGAAAGATGAAGCCGCGTCTCTTGCACAGGGACACGATGGTATCCATGTCCACTTTCTTGGTTGAGGCGGTGTTGGTCACTGCGTTCTCCCTCTGTGGTAAGTTCCGGGAAAGGGCAGACAATTAAGAAAGCTTATCAACTTTGGCAGGCGAGTGTCAAAGCCTGCGCTCCCTGCGCCCGCTCCCTGTCATTGCGAGCCCTTCGACAGGCTCAGGATAAACTCCGCGAAGCAATCCGTCCTCTTCCGCTTGGGGTTTACGGATTGCTTCGTCGCCTGCGGCTCCTCGCAATGACAGAATGGCACCCGGGGTGAATTTGACAGCCAAAGGCTCCAAGCGTATACTCACCAGTTGAATTTCCTCATCTTCCAAAGCTGAGGAGGTGATAGCCGCGATTTCCTGACTATTCTTACCCAGACACAAATTTTTATCAGGTAGGAGCATGAGTAATGACCATTCAGATAAAGAAGCTGTTTGAACCCATCACTGTAGGCAACATCGAGATTAGAAACCGCACCCGTATCTCGGCCATGGCCATGGGTTATGCCGAGAATATGTTCGTTACCGACCGCCTCGTCGACTTCTATGCCGACAGGGCAAAGGGTGGCGCCGGCATCATCGGTATCGCCTCCACTGCCAGCCCCCTGTGGGAGCTCGTTCCCTTTGTCGGCGTCTGGCATGACAAGTTCATCCCCGGTCTTAAGAAGCTGTCAGACGCCATGCATGCTCACGGGGCGAAGACCTATGTTCAGGTTGGCGTCGGGTATGGCTGGGTCTTCACTCCTTATGGTGAGGTGGAGCTACCGACGCCATCCGGCGTTGCCCCGGTGCCTGAGGGCGCCCGCAATCTTCCCTTCCGTCTGGGCACGCGAGGCCGGCAGAATGTGCAGTACAAAGCCACGACAGTGGCTGAAATCAAGCAAATCGTCGAGGGGTATGGCGATGCCGCCCGCAGGATCAGGGAGGCGGGCTTTGATGGCTTCGAGATCATGCTTGGCGCCGGCTATTACCTGTGTCACTGGCTTTCTCCGCTGACCAACAAGCGGACCGACCAGTACGGCGGCTCTCTGGAAAACCGGATGAGAATGAGCGTCGAGATCATCGATAACATCAAGAAGAAGGCCGGCTCCGATTTCACCATCATGGTGAAGCTGGGTACTTCGGACCTCGTCATCGGCGGCGGCTATCACCTGGAGGATGCCAAGCAGATGGCGGCCATCCTGGAGAAGGCGGGCGCTGCCGGCTTCGACCTGGTGCCTGGCTGGCATGAATCGGGCCATGTGGCCATGAACCGCTACGTGCCGGATGGCTCGTGGGTCTACCTGGCTGAGGAGATCAAGAAGGCGGTCAAGGTGCCGGTAGCCTCGGGCATGAGATTCGCCGACCCGATACTGGCTGAGAAGGCCCTCAGGGAGGGCAGGTGCGACCAGATCAACTGGGCCCGGCCGTTCATCGCTGACCCCGAGTACGTCAACAAGATTAAAGAGGGCAGGCTCGATGATATTCGTACCTGCATCGTCTGCAACAAGTGTGTCGAGACCGTTGACTCCATCGTCATCTGCAGTGTCAACGGCTTCGTGAGCCACGAGAATGAGTGGCACATAACTCCCGCCAAGAAGGCGAAGAACGTCGTGGTAGTGGGTGGCGGCCCAGCTGGCATGGAAGCCGCCAGGGTAGCCGCTATCCGCGGCCACAAGGTCACTCTCATTGAGAAGGAGAAGGAGCTCGGCGGGGCGCTCATACCCGGCGGCGTACCGCCATCCAAGTCGAAGGAGAACGGGTTCCGCGACTACCTGGTGGCCCAGGTGAAGAAGAACGCCAATATCACCCTGAAGCTTGGAGAGAAAGCCACGGTGGCATCCGTCCTGGCCCTCAAGCCCGATGCGGTGGTGGTGGCCAACGGCGCCGCACCGATTATCCCCGAGATACCGGGCCTCAGCTCCGAGCATGTGGTCCATGCGCTGGACGTTCTCAATGGCAAGGCCAAGGTAGGTCACGAGGTAGTCATCATCGGCGGCGGCATGGTTGGCCTCGAGACCGCCGAGTACCTGGTCTCTCTTGGCAAGAAGATAACCATTCTCGAGCTTCTGCCCCGAGCCGGGGTCGATGTAGGCCGCCTGACCCGCTGGAGTCTCATGGACGGTCTGGCCCGGGCGGGCGTGAAGATAGAGACCAAGATGGACACCAAGGAGATCACCTTCCGCGGTGTGAGGGCCAAC
>JAUYGE010000183.1 GCA_030690705.1 Dehalococcoidia bacterium
GGTCAACCGCCCCACGGATGACATCGGCTGCATGATTGACCTCGAAAAGGCTCAGGGAGGTGCCACCGGCAATATTGAACAAGACACCCTTGGCCCCGTCCATTGAGACGTCCAGTAAGGGACTGGCCAGGGCTTGCTTAGCCGCATCTACGGCCCTGTTCTGTCCTGAACCGCGGCCGATGGACATCCATGCCGGGCCGGCATCCTTCATGACGGCGCGGACATCAGCGAAGTCCAGGTTGATCATGCCGGGGACGGTGATGACCTCAGCGATTGCCTGGACGGCATGAGTCAGGACGTCATCGGCCATTTTGAAGGCGCTGCCGACGGCGGTAGTCGCGTCCACCATCTCCATCAGTCGGTCGTTGGGGACGATGATCAGGGTATCTACTTTGGGCATCAGGTTGGCGATTCCCTGTTCGGCTACTTTGGTCCGGTGGCTGCCCTCAAAGGCGAAGGGCTTGGTGACCACGGCGATGGTCAGGGCGCCGTTCTTCTTGGCTATTTCAGCCACTATTGGGGCGCCGCCGGTTCCGGTGCCGCCACCCATTCCGGCAGTGATGAAGACCATGTCGGCGCCGGCAAGGGCTTGCCTTAGGCTGTCGTAGCTCTCCTCAGCGGCCTTCGCACCTACGTTGTGGTCCCCGCCCGCACCAAGTCCTCGGGTTACTCTTTCTCCCACTTGTATCCGGTTCGGGGCTTCAGTGAAGGCCAGGGACTGGGCATCTGTGTTCAGGGCGTAGAACTCTACACCCTGGATTTCTTCCTTGATCATGCGACTGATGACATTGCATCCCCCGCCGCCGATTCCGACGACTTTGATCTTAGCGGCGCTGGTTATAAAGCTTGATTTGGCCATCTTTGCCTCCTTTCTTAATACTACTCAATTAGAACCGAGAAAGATTTTCCTCAGGGTGGACATGAAGCGGCTCACCGAAGTGGACTGCTGGAGATTGTGCCAGCTTTGCTCGCCCACTGGCTTGTGGGTTGCCCAGAGCAGTAGCCCTACTCCGGTGGCATGAGCGGGATCGCTGACCGCGTCGGTGATACCGTAGACGCCGGAGGGTATGCCGATTCTGACCGGCATGCGCAGCAGCTCCTGGGCCACGATGTCCATGCCCGGCAGGTTGCTGCTACCACCGGTGAGAACCAGTCCGGCCGGCACCATGCGGTTGGCCGCGGAGTCGGGGAGTTCGAGGACGATAAGACGGAGCAGTTCCTCGACCCGCGCCCGGATGATCTGGTTGAGGTCCTGGTATGACACGGCGTGGCCGTCGGTTTCGCCCAGGCCGCGTGTGTCAATCGTGCCGTCTCCGCCTGGCTGCAGGCTGCCGTACTTCTTCTTCATTGCCTCGGCCATCTCGAAGGGGAGATTGAGGCCCAGGGCAATGTCGCGCGTGACCTGATAGCCGGCGACGGGGATGACGGAGGTGTGGTAGATGCTCCCATCTTTGAAGACGGCGACATCGGTGGTGCCTCCGCCTATGTCAGCCAGGATGACGCCGGCTTCCCTCTCATCCGGCTCCAGGACTGCCTCGGCGCTGGCCAGCGGCTCAAGCACCAGGTCTTCGATATCTATGCCTAAACCGCGAACGCACTTGGCGAGGTTCTGTACCGAGTCAATGGCGGCGGTGATCAGGTGGGTCTCAACATCCAGCCGGAAACCGTGCATCCCTACGGGATTCTCTACCTTCGTCTGGTTGTCGAGCATGTATCCCCTGGGGATGATGTGCAACACTTTCCGATCACTGGGTATGTTGACCGCTCTGGCGACCTCGAGAGCTCTTCTCAGGTCCTCGGTGCGGACCTTACGGTCCTGTCGGTTAATGGCAACGATACCTTTGTTGTTGAGGGACTCCACGTGCCTCCCGGTGACACCGACATAGGCTGAGTCCACCCGTTTCCCGGCCATCTGCTCGGCCTTGCGCACGGACTCTTTGATTGAGGCTCGCGCCCGGGGTATGTCGGCTACCACCCCTTTGTGAAGTCCCTCGGAGGGAACGATGCCCACGCCCAGGATTTGAATCCCTTTCTGGGTGTAGACATCGGCGATGAGGGTGCATATCTTAGTTGTTCCTACGTCTATGGCGGTTACTAATCTGCCTTTTGGCATTTCTTTCCTCCTTTCTGAAGCTTCCTATCTTTCCGTGATGCCGGTTGTTATTGTTACAATGACTGCTCCTCCTTTTCTTCTCTGGGCATGCTGCCCCGGGGTACTCCCGGCTGCTCTCATATGTCTATTTCTTTGCTTTGAGGGATCGCAACGCTCTCCCAGGCCTCTTTTAGCCGTCGGCAGGCGTCGACGAGCTTGGCCAGGAAGGCCTCGGCCTCAGCTTTGCTGTTGAAATCCATGCTGCGCGAGCCGGCGGGGCCAGGGGGAACCTCCAGGCATTCCAGGACGGGCTCTCCCTTTTCCACGCGGAAAATCACATAGGGCTCATCTTGGGACGTCTCCACATTGAAAGTGGACCTGACCTTGAAGCCTTTCTCTCCTCCCAGAACGCGGGTGAAGTTGGAGATTACTTTCATTACTCACCTCCTTTCTCTGGCGATTCTTTGTTCTGCCAATGTTTTCCTATATAATGTTTAAGACAAGGGCAGTGCTGCCTCGAGGAAACGTCCAAAGGGTGAGGGCTCGACGAAGATTTCTCTATTCTCATTCCTTCGGATGCTCCCTGATGTTAGTTTTGGCAGCACTGCCCTGGTCAGCAATAGGGGTACCTTCTCCGGCTCCGGGGCAAACACGTTCGGCGACTCTCATTCTCGCGCTGTGGCTGCGGGGATTGGTGAACCTTTCAAAGGCCGCAGGCGTGACCACTCTCTTTGTCAGAATCTTCAGGGTTGGCTGGCGCCCGCAGACACACAGTGCCAATTTTGGAGGGCATATGCAGCCCTTCTCTTCCTGCCGAAGGAAGTTCTTCACTATGCGGTCTTCAAGGGAGTGATAGCTTATCACTACCAGACGCCTCTCCGGTCGGAGCAGTGCCACAGCCTGGCGCAGCGCTGACTGCAGGTTCTCCAGTTCGTTGTTAACGGCGATGCGCAGAGCCTGGAAAGTGCGGGTAGCCGGATGAATCCTGCCCCGCTTGCCTCTGAATGACTGCTCAATCACCCCGACCAGGTGGAGTGTGGAGTTGATGGGACGGTTCGCCACGATGTGACGGGAGATCTGTCGGCTGGCGCGTTCCTCGCCGTATTCGAAGAGGAGGCGGGCCAGGTCGGCTTCGGGGTAGCTGTTGACTATCTCACCGGCGGTGAGTCCCTGGCTCGGGTTGGCACGCATGTCCAACGGGGCCTCTCTTTGGAAGCTGAAGCCCCGGCTTTCGCCTTCGAGCTGGAGGGTTGAGAGTCCCAGATCGAGGAGGATGCCGTCCACAGGACGGAAACTGTACCTGGTGCAGATGGACTCCAGATTGGCGAAGTTGTCGTTGACCAACTGCACTGCCTCGCCGAATTCCGCTAGGCGCTGCCGGGTCACGGCAATGGCCTCGGGGTCAGCATCAATGCCCAGAAGTTGCCCGCCGGGGAGACTTCTCTCGATGATAGCCAGAGCATGGCCGCCGGTTCCGACCGTGCAGTCGATGTAGCGTCCTCCAGGGCGTACTTTCAGGGCCTCCACGCTTTCTCTGAGGAGGACGGGTATATGAATCGGGCTTTTCATCAGCAGTCTCACGGCTATCCTTCCAGGCTTTCAATCAGCGTGTAGGCGTCCTGGTCCAGACCGACCATGCGCTTCTGGAAGGCATCCTGGTCCCAGATTTCAAAGCGGTCGCCCGTGCCGACGATGGTGACGTTGTCCTTAATGCCGGCGTAGTCTCGCAGCGTGGGCGGCAGCAATACTCTTCCCTGCTCGTCCAGATTCGAAGGGAAGGAGTTTCCGATGAGATATCTCTTGAGATCTCTGACCCTGGCTTTGTCAATGACAGAGCTGCCGAGTTTCTTCCCGACCTTCTCCCATTCGGTCAGAGGGTACGCGGTGATGCACGGGTCGGCCACGCGGGCGAGTATAAGGGTGCCCTTCAGCTCACGCCTGAATTTGGCGGGTATCGGGACCCTGCCCTTGAAATCAACCTTGTGCTCGTAGTTGCCGCTAAACATAATGTTGTGTTACTGAGCGAAGCTTGTCAGGGGCTGGCTGACCGGCTGCCGGATCGAGGTGCCACGGGGACCGTGTTCCTGCTTGGCGAGCTCGAGCACCGGTTCCCTTTTCTGTGGCTCGGTGGTGAGGGAGTAAAGGGTAACCCCTGTGGTGGTCCGCTCCTTACTGACGACGCCTTCCGCCACCAGTGCTTCGAGGCCTTCTCTGAGGTCTTGCTTACGAGTCTCCAACGCCAGGTCAATGCCATCGACCGTGAACTTGGTCTGGGGGTGCCTGCTCCAAAAGAGCAAAACTCCTAGCTTGGAGGCTGAAGTGGCGTGTTGAATGAGAAACTTGGTCAGAAGGTTCACATCCGCATGCTGAGCTTCGGAGTAGGCTATCATATCTGTCCCTTTCCCTTCACTTGTTCCACACTTACCACCACAATTCACCACTTATTGACACCGACATTATAGGCTTGGCCTAGAATTCTTTGTCAAGAGGGTTTTTGGGGAAATTTCGGGATTTTTTGGAAATTTTGGTGGCGCATCGCTGCTATGCTAAAATAGGCGGGCATTCCGGCGGCGAGGTAAAAGGAGATGTTCACTCTGGGAGTACTGACTTTGAGCGACAAGGGGTCGAAGGGTGAGAGGGTGGATGAGAGTGGCAAACTCATAGGTGACATGCTATCGTCTCTCGGAGCGAGAGTGGTGAAGCGTGAGGTACTGCCCGATGAGAGGGACCTTATCGCGGGTAAGCTGAGGGAGTGGGCAGACTCGGGTGGAGTGGATGTCATTGTGACTACCGGTGGGACCGGGCTGAGCCCCAGAGACGTGACGCCTGAAGCCACCCTGTCTGTTATCGACCGGCAGGTACCGGGCCTGGTGGAGATGATGAGGGCGGAAGGGGTGAAGAAGACGCCCATGGCCATGCTCAGCAGGGCGGTGAGTGGTCTGCGCGGCAGGTGTCTGATCATCAATCTGCCGGGTAGCCCGAAGGCGGTACGAGAGGACCTGGAGGTTATTTTGCCCGTCCTGTGCCATGCCGTGGAGATAATGCGCGGCGAAGCGGGCGAGTGCGCCAGCCGGACGGACCTGGCGGGGGCGAGACCTCGTCATGCGCATTGACATCCTCACTTTGTTTCCCGAGATGTTCGATGGTCCGTTCTCGCAGAGCATTGTGAAACGAGCCCGCGACAAGGGCATAGTCAGTCTATTCATTCACAATTTCCGGGACTACGCCACCGACAAGCACAAGACCGTGGATGACTATTCCTACGGCGGCGGTCCGGGCATGGTGTTGAAACCCGGGCCTCTCTTCGACGCGGTTGAAGCCATCAGGAGAGAGCATGGCGGGGAAGAAGAGCTTGTTTCAACGGTCTTGCTTTCACCCCAGGGTCGCCTCTTTTGCCAGAAGACGGCACAGGAGCTAGCCCGAAAGGAGCATCTTGTGCTAATATGCGGACATTATGAAGGCGTGGATGAGAGAGTGCGGGAGCATCTGGTCTCCGATGAGCTCAGCATCGGTGATTACGTATTGAGCGGTGGTGAGATCGCAGCTATGGTGATAGTGGATGCTGTTGTGCGGGTGTTGCCCGGCGCATTGGGATCGGCGGAATCAGCCATCGATGAGTCTCACGCGGCCGGGCTGCTTGAGTACCCGCAGTACACCCGCCCCCCCGTCTTTCGGGGCTGGTCGGTGCCTGATGTGTTGCTTTCCGGCAACCATCAGGAGATATTGCGTTGGCGCCGCCGGGAATCGTTGCGGCGGACCTGGGAGAGAAGGCCGGATCTTATAAAGGAAGCTAGACTTTCTCAGGAAGAGGTAACCTCTTTGGAGGCGTTGGGCGACTACCGGAGTGCTCAAAGTGAGATAGAGTAGAATAGTCCCCGGCTCCTTCTTCTCGGCGAAGCAGGGCCTGGGGATTCGGGTGTCGTTTTCAGGCAGTCTACAATATTAGAAGGAGTTTGACCGATGAGTGCCAGTGCCAATTCAAATGTTGGCTATCAGCCAAGGGCGGACCTCCCGGAGTTGTCTCCGGGTGACGCGGTTAAGGTGACCACCAAGATTAAAGAGGGTGACAAGGAACGGAGTCAGACCATGGAGGGCGTGGTCATAAAGTTTCGTGGTGGGGGCGTGGGAGCGAACTTCACGGTGAGGCGCGTAGCCTATGGCGTGGGTGTTGAGCGCACCTTTCCCATTCATTCGCCGCTTCTGGAGAAGGTGGAGGTATTGAGGCACGGGAAAGTGCGGCGGGCGAGGCTCTATTATCTGCGGGCTCTGGGTGGGAAGGCTGCACGCTTGAAAGAGAAACGGACGATCAGAGGGGCAGAGGCGAAAGAGATGGAAGCGACCATGGCCGAGCCATCGGGGGCGGCCGAGCCGCAAAATCCAGAGAACCAGCCCTAGCGGATTCCTGCTGCTGATGTCCCGAGAGGTCGGGATGAAATATGCCGAGGTTGCGGTCAACTCACCGGGGGGGCGGCTCAACACATTCACTTACTCCATTCCTCCCAACCTCGCTGTGTTGACTGGCCACGCGGTGTGGGTACCGTTTGGCGCCAGAGTGCTCCAGGGTGTGGTCGTTGGACTCAGCGACCAGTCGGTTGTGCCGCAGACGAGGGACATCGCCGGGCTTATTGCCTCGGAGCCGTTGCTTTCTGACGCTCAGGTCAAACTGGCTCGCTGGATAGGCGAGCACTATCTCTGCCCGCCGTTCGAGACCGTTGCCTTGATGCTTCCCCCTGGCTTTGAACGCCGCGTTCTTACCTTCTTGCAGGTTGCCCCGAATCTCTCTGCCGAGTCTCTGGGAGTCCTGGACGATTCCCAGAGAGAAGTCGTTTCTCTGTTAGAGGGGAGGGATAAGGTCGAACTGAAAGAGGTCGAGAAGACGGTGGGCCAGAGGAAAGCTCGGACGGTGATGCAGGAGTTGATACGGCGGGGTGTGGTCGTGAAGACCCAGGAACTGGAGAGGGCGAGGGTGAGGCCGAAGGAAGCACCCCACCTGCGGCTGGCGGTCTCCCCTCCGGAGGCGGAGGAAGAGGTGAAGCGCCTGAGGACAGGGCGGAGGACAGCCAGGCAAGCGGCCTTGCTGGAGCTGTTACTTAAGGAGCCTGTCCCACTTCCCATTTCATTGCTTCGAGAACGACTCGGCGGCTCTTCGCTGCCGGCCGGTGCTCTGGAGCGGAGGGGGCTTGTGACGATGGAGTCTCTTCCCGTGACCAGAGACCCTCTGGCCGGCCGCCATTACACTCCTTCCTGTCCGCCATGGCTCTATCCTTCTCAGGAGAGGGTGTGGGGTCTGCTGGAAGCTGGTATAGCCGCGGCGCTGGGCGGGACGTCTTCTCCAAAGACGCCGGTCT
>JAUYGE010000012.1 GCA_030690705.1 Dehalococcoidia bacterium
ATGAGCGGGAAAGGTAACTGTTACGATAACGCGCCTATGGAGAGTTTCTGGGGAACGCTCAAGCAGGAGCTTGTCCATCACCGCCGGTACAGGACCAGGCTGGAGGCGATACATGACATTACCGAGTATATCGAGATCTTCTATAACCGGCAGCGTCGACAGGCAAGACTTGGGTTCCTGTCCCCGGCGGCCTATGAGCAAAGATTCTATGCAGAACTGGTGGCAGCATAAAAAGGTTTGGTGATGCTCCTATAGATGTCAAGCATTTTGAAAAGTGTGTCGCATGCCGATTTCGTGAAGAATGCCGAATACCTCGCGGGCAACGTAACGCTTCAAGCAACGGATCACTTCCGTTTTGGTCTTACCTTCTGACGTTCGTCGCTCCAAATATGTCCTGGTTCGAACGTCATATCGCAGCCTGATGATGACGATTCGATATAAAGCTGCATTCGCCCGGCGGTCCCCTCCGCGATTAAGGCGGTAGCGATTGGTTTTACCTGACGAAGCGGGTATGGGACTTACTCCGCATAACGCAGCAAAAGCGGCTTCAGACTTGAGACGCTCAGGGTTACTACCAGCTGTTACCAAGAGATCTGCAGCCGTGTCAGGTCCAATACCTAATGAATCTATAAGCATCGGGGCAAACGCAACAGTGAGCCGCGCTAGTTCCTTGTTCAAATCCTTGATCTCTTCGGTAAGTCGGGTATAACGGCGGGCCAAAGACCGCAAAGCAAATTTGGCCGCGGTGGTTGGTGTGTCCAGTTGGCCACGATGCCATCCTGAGCAACGCGCTACCAGTTGGCTTGAGGTGAGCCCTCTCAGTACCTCTCTCAGTTCAACCGGAGCGGTAACAACCAGCGCCTTCATCTGATTGATTGCCTGGGTGCGACCTTTCATCGCTGAGTCTTTGGTGCTCTTGAGCATGCGGATCATCTCGACATCTTCGACTCCAGACTTAGGTTGATCCCGGGCAACACCAGCAAGCACAGATCGGGCAGCCATCTCGGCATCTGTGGGGTCACTTTTCCCCAATCGGCGCCTGGTCGACCGGTCGGGGCGATTCACTTCTATGACGGTGTGCCCTTGACCTCTCAGGAAACGGGTCAAGCCAGCCCCGTAAGAACCGGTACCTTCCACTCCAAAGGCTTCGATCTCACCCAAGGTTCTGGCCCAGCGCTCCAAGGCTACGTATCCCATATTGGTTGTCGGCAATGTCAGCTGTCCCATACGGGCTCCAACTTTGTCGATCACCACGGCAACGTGCTCTTCTTTGTGGGTATCCACGCCGACAATTATCTTGGGGACATTCACAACACGACTAGAAATCATGGATCTGCCCTCCTCGAAAAGATTGCACCTTTCGATCAGGCGAACGGACACGACTGCGACGAGGCTTACGCCAAGCTCCTATTAGGTCACTGTTCGCCGGTTCGGGTGCTCGCAGGCCACCCTCTGATTGAATCGACAGATCACCAATAAGGCAACTACGCCCGTCCGTTAATGAGTCAGACTCTTCCAAAAGGTGGCCTGACTAATATTATCGCAGTCCGTTTTATCCATCCGACCTCGAATCGCCACTTGACATTATGCCCAATTTGGGTATAATTATGCTAATTATGGGCATAGATATATTTGATAATAAGCTTCCTACATTCC
>JAUYGE010000200.1 GCA_030690705.1 Dehalococcoidia bacterium
TGAGAAGGGGACCGACCCGTCAATCTACTACCTCAGATAGGGGGGAACATGCGGTTCAACTATGATACCATAAGGGAGTTCAGTGTCGGCTACGACTTCCAGAAGGAGTGGATACAGGGGCGCGGCCTGTTTCTGCTCATCGCCATCTACCTCGGGGGAGCGGGTGGTGGGCTGTTCCTGGCCTCCCTTCTGGTCGGCTGGAAGCTGGGGCTCTTGATAGCCGTGGCCATCGTCGCCATAGGTAAAGGTGGTGCCCATCTCATGTTCCTGGGTCACCCTCTACGGTTCTGGCGCATCTTCTGGTCCACCACCTTCCTCACCTCATGGCTCACCCGCGGACTCTGGTTCGTCACCCTGTTCGTCGTCTCCGGGCTGGCCTACTACCTCACCGGGAACACGTCCCTGATGGCCGTAAGCGCCTTCTTCGCCCTGTGCCTCATCATCTACACCGGCTTCCTTATGGCGGCCTCTCCCGCCATCCCCTTCTGGAACAATCCCCTGCTGCCGCTGGTGTTCGTCACCGCCGCGCTGTGGAGCGGCGTGAGCCTGATTGAGGGCATCACCAGCTTCGCTCCCCAGTCCCTCAATGACGGCATGCTGAGACCACTGAGTCTGTGGCTCGGTGTGATCGCGGTGGTCATCCTGTTCGCCTATCTGGTGGTCAACTTCCAGTCCAGCCTGGCCGCCAAAGAGTCGGTGCTTTTCCTGGGCGCCGGTCGCTTCTCACGGGTGTTCTATCCCGGGGTAGTGCTGCTGGGCCTAGTGATACCGCTGGCTATCCTGGGCTCGGCCTTGTTAGGGGAGATATCTCGAATCTGGCTGGCGGTGGCGGGCATTTCCGAGTTGGCCGGGAGCTTTGTGCTGCGGTACTCGCTTTTGAGAGCAGGCATCTATCCGCCCATATCATAGAGCGGGGAATACGAAGTCACAGTCTGGAAAGGTTAGGTGAACAGCAGACTGAAGTGAAAGGGGGTTGGAAAGCAAGAGTGAATATCTCAATTGCGTTCTAGGTTGGATGCTAGTCAAGGAGATTCAACAAAGAGGGAGGAAGATAATGAGAGCTAGACCATGGATTCTTTTGCTAGGTCTTTTCCTTATCCTGCTAATTGTAGGGAGCAGTTGCGCCCCCAAGCCGGCGGTTGCTCCCACCTTCACATTCAAGCTCAATAGCTGGCTGGCCAAGGAGACCTCTTACGGTGAGGTGATCGACTGGTATGCGGCCGAGATAGGTAAGAGGACTGCTGGGAAGGTAAAGATAGAAGTCTATCATGGAGGGGCGCTGGGTGGTCCTCGTGAGAGCTTCGACCTGACGAAGAAAGGCGTTATTGATATAGCTGTGGTGGGGACCACCTTTGTCCTGGCGGAGTTCCCGCTGGGCGCCACTACGGTCCTGCCTTATCTCACTTCGAGCCCTGATGCCTCAATGCTGGCCATGAATGAACTCTATAAGACCTATGCTCCCTTCAGAGAGGAGTTCGAGGCTAAAAACAACGTGCGTCTGGTGCTGTCCTGGGCGGTGAGCCCGACGATGGCAGGCTCCAAGAAGCCTTTCACCAAGATGGAGGATATCCCTGGCAAGAAGTGGCGCGGCGTGGGTCACTATCTTGGCGTTATCAAGATGCTCGGCGGCACACCGGTGCCGACGCAGACCGGAGAACTTTATGAGGCCCTCCAGAGGGGTACCGTTGACGGATACATCGGCTGGCCCTATGACTACATCTGGACGGCCAAGCTCCAGGAGGTAGCGCCTTACGTCGTGGACTGGCAGGGAGGCATCCACTCCACCACCTTCTTCGTGATGAACATGGACACCTGGAAGAAGCTACCCCCGGATATTCAGAAGGCCTTTGACAAGGTGATGGAGGACTCCATCCCTGTCATAACCGATTCCCTTATAAAGTGGGATGCCATTGGCACCAAGGGCATGCAGGCGGCCAATGTTAATTTCTATAAGCTACCACCGGAGGAGATCGCCCGGTGGAAGGCAAAGGTACTACCCACTTTGTGGGATGACTGGCTGAAACAGACCGATAAGCCCGGCACTCCCACGAAGGAGTTTCTGGCGAAGTACCAGGACCTCGTGAAGAAATATGAGCCCAAGTCGCGGTACATACATCCTTTCCCCAAGTGACCGTTCCGTGAAACGCTGACTGACGTCCTCGGCGGGACTCGATTGAGGCCCGCCGAGGACATGATTGGGTGACAAGCGGAGAATGAAGCTGTTCCTCGTCTGGCTCAGGAGAAACACGCGGCTGGCCGGCTTGCTGAATCTGGCCAGCCTTGTTTCTGTTGGCGGCGTGTTCTTTATCATGTTTCTCACCTCGGCGGACGTGGTGGGGCGCTATGTTCTTATGAAACCCATCGCCGGGGCCGTTGAGGGAAGCACCTTCCTGCTCGTGCTGGTGATTTCGCTGGGCATAGGCTTCGCCCAGCTTGAGCGCCGCCACGTTTACATGGAGCTGTTCGTCAGCAGGTTATCCCCTCGCTTGCAGAGGGCTCTGGGGAGACCTCTTCTTCTGCTCGCTCTCGGCGTCTTCGCCGTGATGACCTGGTCCTCGGCGAACGCCGCCTACCTGTCGTGGCGGCAGGGGGAGTTCTGGTTTTCCACCATGAAGTTTCCCGTCTGGCCGGTGCGATTCATCCTCTTTCTCGGGCTGCTCCTGCTTTGCCTCCAGTTAAGCAACGATCTCCTGAATAGTCTCAAGAGAACGGACAAACGGTAGAGACCGATGGACCCGATGATGCTGGTGCTCATTGTCACAGGGCTGTTGCTTCTTCTGCTCGTGCTGGGCATGCCCGTGGCCTTCGCTCTGGCGCTGTGCGGCACCATCGGCTTGGCGGCGCTGAGGAGCCTCGGGCTGGCCGCTCAGATGCTGGGCGTGACGCCTCTGGAGAGGATTGGTAACTATTCCCTCACCATGGTGCCGATGTTCATTCTGATGGGAGCGCTGGCTTTCACGGCCGGCCTGAGCCGGGTGGCCTATGATGTGGGCTATAAGTGGCTGGGAAGAATTCCGGCCGGTCTCGGGGTGGCCACCATGGTGGCCGGGGCCATCTTCGGCGCTATCAGTGGGTCGAGCACCGCCACAGCGGCGGCGCTGGGCAGGGTGGCCATCCCGGAGATGAGAAGGCTTGGCTACGACAAGAAGCTGGCCGCCGGTTGCGTCGCCGCCGCCGCGCTGGTGGACAATCTCATACCGCCGAGCATCGGCTTCGTTATCTACGGCATCCTCACCGGCGAATCGATAGGCAAGCTGCTGATGTCGGGAGTGGTGCCCGGACTGCTCACCATGGTTGGCTTCTCTCTGATGCTGATAATACTGGCGTTGCGAGCCCCGCATCTGCTTCCGTCCGGGTCGAAAGTGAGCTGGAGAGAAAAGTTTGCCAGCCTGCCGGGTCTTTTTCCCCTAGTCATACTTTTCGTCATTGTGATTGGAGGCATCTATAGCGGCATCGTGACGCCTACGGAGGCGGC
>JAUYGE010000218.1 GCA_030690705.1 Dehalococcoidia bacterium
TCCAGGAGCTTGTGCTCTTTCAGCTTCAGTCCGATGAAGCCGTTGGTGAGGGGTGTGGCGTAGACCGGGGCCTTGATCCGGGGCAGGATGTAGGGGAGGGCGCCACAGTGGTCCTCGTGCCCGTGGGTGATGACGATGCCCCTCAGCTTATCAGCGTGCTCCAGGAGGTAGCTGATGTCCGGTATGACCAGGTCGACGCCGAGCATCTCCTCTTCGGGGAACATCAGGCCGGCGTCGATGGCGATGATGTCATCGCCGTATTCGAGCAGCATCATGTTCTTGCCGACCTCGCCCAGTCCGCCGAGGGGGATTAGTCTCAGTTTATTCTCAGTCATTCTAAAACATGCCTTTACTAACGGATGAGAGATTTTCCATTAAAACATACTCAACTGCTGGGCCGCTGGCGTTGCCACTTCGACCTGCTCGATCCCGGCGAGCACCTGGGGCAGTTTCTGAAAGTCGGCCTCGATGGTCTTGCGCAGGCTCCCCTGGTGCAGAGCGGCGGCCGGGTGATACATCGGGACGACGACCATATTGTCCATCTTCCGGGCCACTCCGTGGATCTTGCCGATGGTCTCGCTGGGCAGGAACTTGGACATGGAGTACCGTCCCAGGGTGACGATGATCTTCGGCTTGATGGTTTCGAGCTGTCTATCCAGCCACCTCTCGCATGCCTTTATCTCGGCAGGCAGCGGGTCGCGGTTCGATGGTGGCCGGTGCTTGACGATGTTGGTGATATAGACCTTGTCCCGGGGGAGATTGGCGGACGCCAGAAGCTGGTCGAGGAACTGGCCCGCCGGGCCGACGAACGGGCGACCCTGCTGGTCTTCATTCCAGCCCGGCGCCTCGCCGATGAAGACGATAGAGGCATTCTCGGGGCCTTCGCCAGGGACGGCTCTGGTGCTGGTGCGGTGCAAATCGCAGTCTTGGCAACGCATTATCTCCCTGGCAAGTTCAGCCAGCAGTGACATAGTTCAAGAAGCTCGGCTTTCAGCTTTCTTTCAGCTTCAGCGATGATAGCACAGGGCCTATGGCAAGTCAATGGAAGGGTCTCCTTGACATGGCTTTAGCAGCCACCGATAATAGCGGACAGTGAGTCAGGGGCGGGTGTAACTCAGCGGTAGAGTGCTTGCTTCCCAAGCAAGGAGTCGCGAGTTCGAATCTCGTCACCCGCTCCAGAGCCTTAAAGAAGGGACCAACCGCGGGGCAGGCCCCGTGTTCTCCCGGCGGCAATCTCCCGGGGTTGAGTGTGGGATGGTAAAGGACCGAAGAGGCTATTTGCACCGGGTGGAGAACAACGGTGGGAGCCTGTAGCGAGATAAAAAGATTTATGAAGGAGGAGGCCAAATCATGATAGCCAATGCCCCGGCGCCCAGGATTCCCGTTCTGCCCGAGATAAAGGACGTGGAGCAGTTGCTCCCTCTGGCCAGGTCGGCCGTGAAGAGGAAAGAGACCAGCTTTATGGTGGGCCTGGACTTGAAGGGTGGGGAGAGGGTGCTGATCGTTAGCGACACCACCTCCGACGCCCTCCTCCAGGAGGCGCTGGCCATTGCCATCAGGGAATCTGGAAATCATCTGGACGTCATCCAACTGGAGGGCTTCCCGGGCCGAACCGACCCGGTGGAGCTGCTGGACGGCATGTTCTCTAACAACTGGTGGCCGGAGTGGGTCTGGGAGGCGGCCAACAAATACGACCTCGTCCTCGCCATGTCCTTCATGAAGTTGCCGCATACACCCAATCTACCGCTGGCGGAAAAGGTACGGTCGGACGTTATTGAGGTGACTAGGTACACCTTCTCGCCCGACTACGAGAATTTCCCTCTGGAGATTCGAGACGCCCTGGACAAGAAGACCTGGGACTTGCTGGTGAATTCGTCGAAAATCAAGATCACTGACCTGGAGGGCACCGATCTGGAACTGACCTACACGAAGGAAGAGTGGGACCGGACAGCGGCCAGGAACATTCCCCGGGTGGGCAAGCCCTACCTGCCGGGGCATCTGATGGTGCCCGCTCCTACTAGGGGCATGGAAGGGAAGCTGGTAACCAGCAGTATCACCTTCGGCGGGCCGGTCCCTCGGACCACTCTCACCATCGAGCACGGGCAGGCGGTGAAAGTGGTCGGTGGGGGAAAGTTTGGACAGAGGCTCACCGAGTCCTTCGAAAAGTACAAGAACGCTACGATGCCCAAATATCCGGGGCCGGGCGTCAACTGGATAAGCACCCTCGCACTGTGCACCCATCCCAGGGCCATCCCTTCTCCGGACTTCGAACACCTGACCGGCTCGGCCAGGATTCACGCCTGGACTACAGGGCACCGTCGCTCCGGCGTCATTCACCTGTCCCTCGGGGAGTCGGTGGTGTCACAGACCTACAAGGTGATCCGCCACGTGGACCTGTTCTTCCCGACCGTCGTGGCCGACGGCCGCAAGGTGGTGGAGATGGGGCATTTGCTCGCCCTTGACGACCCCGAGGTGCAGAAGCTGGCCGCCAAATACGGTGACCCGAAGAAGCTGCTGACTGAGGCCTGGATTCCGGCGGTCTCGGGTGTCAACGCCCCTTAACTACAGTTGTAATTGCGAGCCGAAGGCGAAGTCCCGACACGTCGGGACTTCGCCTTTCCGATTTCATCGGGGCTCCTCGCAACGACAAAACACCTCTATCCCCTCTCCCTTGACGGGAGAGGCTAGGTGAGGGTGAAATCCAACAAAGTCACCTGAGCCATCCCAGCCAGTACTCAGCGCCTAGAATCATGATGCTCAGGCCGATGGTCACTGCGGTCACCACGGCGCCGACTTTCAGGAACTCGAAGAACCCGACGTGCACCCCATCGCGGGAGGCCCCTTCGACGACGATGATGTTGGCCACCGCGCCGATGATGGTCAGATTACCTCCGAGGGTTGAGCCACTGGCGAGGGCAATCCACAGCACATCCCCGGGCACGTTCTTGAGCATGGGCAGCAGCAGCATGGTCAGCGGGACGTTGCTCACTATCTGGGAAACCAGGGTGCTCACGATGGAAACGGAGGCGATGCCCGACAAGTCGGGCGCTACGGTGACCCTCTCTATGAACACATCGAGCACACCGGCCCTGTGGGCGCCTTCAATCACCACGAACAGCCCGGCGAAGAAGAGGAGCAGCACCCAGTCCACCTCACGGATGATGGACGACGGTCTGGCATGGGCTGCCAGCAGTACCAGGGCGGCGGCGCTGAGGGCGATCAGGGGTATCGACAGCTTCAGGAAGGAGCTGAGGAAGAAGGCAATCAGGACGAGCAGCAGTATGGGCAGCAGTCGCCTGAGGGCCCTGGCGTCGTAGGTTGGAGGCTCCTTGACCGGTTCATCGGCGGTGTCGGGCCCCCGGCTGAAGGTCTTTCTGTAGAAGGCATACATGATGAGTATCAGGGCAACCGTTGACACGACGGATACGGGCAGGAGATAGAGGAAGAAGCGGGCGAAGGATATCCCCGAGGTGATGCCGATGAGCATGTTCTGAGGGTTGCCCACGATGGTGGCGGTGCTGCCGATGTTCGAAGCCATGGCCTCGGCTATCAGATAGGGGACCGGGTTCACCCTGCGGTGCCGGCAGACGTGGATGACTATGGGGGTGAAGAGGAGGACCACGGTATCGTTGACCAGGAAGGCGCTGGAGACGGCCGTGGCTATTATCACCAGGAGGAGCAGCCGTCGTGGCGTGCGGGCGAGGGACAGGGACTTTGCTGCCAGCAGGTCGAAGAACCCCACCTCTTTGAGGGCGGCGACCAGCACCATCATGCCGAGGAGCAGGGTGATGGTGTTGAAATCGACGGCGCGCACCGCCTCATCGAAGGTGAGCACGCCGAACAGGACCATGAGTACGCCGCCGGTGAAGGCGGCGGAGGAGCGGTCCACATTCACCCAGGGCAGCCGGGTGAAGGCTATGCCGATATAGGTCAGAATCAGGATGATGGCGGCGGTCAGCATCTCTCGGTGTTGCAGACCTCGAGGGCGGCGATGGTATAGAGCTTGGCCGCGTGGACGAGGTCGTCGATATCCACCATCTCACCGCCGGTTTCCCCCTCGGTCTTCCTGGAGGGCCCGTACTTGACGGCCGGGATGCCGGACTCGTTGTAGAGATTGGTATCGGTCCACACGCTGTTTGCGCCTGTGGGCGCCCGGCGGGGTTTCTTCCCGAAAAGGAAGACGTGGGCCTCATCGACGGCTTTGACGAGCTTCTCGACCCCCTTGCTCTCGTATCCCTTCTGGGAGATGTACATCTCAATCTCGGCGCCGACTCCCAGGGGGCTGATGAGCTGTTCCACCTCGCGCTTTATCTCCAGCGGCTCCTTCCCGGGAAGCGTCCTGACGTCAACGTACAGGTTGCAGACACCAGGGGAGTTGCTGGGCTTGAAGGGCCTGCCCGCCTCGATGCAGCCGATGCACACTTTGGGAATGACGACGCCGCTCTCATACTCGTGGGTGTTCCTCTTTTCATAGTCCGCTCCCCATATCTCCAGGGCGTCAATCACATCCAGCATCTTGATGATGGCGTTCTGGCTCTCCTTCCTCGAAGGGGAACGCTTTGTGAACGGGGTATAGACATTCTGGCCGTAGACGGTGATTTTCAGATAGACCACGCCGGCCTGTACCCACGTCAGGCCCAGCCCGGAGCCATCGGCCACGATGGCGTAGTCGCTCCGGACGCCGTGGGTCAGCAGGTATCTCGTCCCTACCCCCTTGCTGCGGTAGGCGGCCGCCTGGTGAGGGCCAATCGGGGCTTTACCTATCTCCCCGGCCACTCCGGCCAGGATGAGGTCGCCCTTGAGTTTCAGCCCGCTCTGCTTGATGGCCTTGGCGGCTATCATGAAGGAGGCGATGCCGCCCTTCATGTTCCCCGACCCTATGCCGCAGACGCAGTTGTCCCGGATTGTAGCCTGCGGCAGGCTATCCGGCTCGATGTACCTCTTCAGCAGGAGGTCATCCGCGGTGCCGGTCAGGCTGGTGTCCATGTGGCCGTTGAACATCAGGCTCAGCCCTTGGCCCGTCCCCTTGAGGATGCCGATGGCGTTCAGGCGGTTGTCCTCTATCTCCTGCCGCACCGTATCCAGGCCGTTGCGCTGGAACCAGTCGAGCATGAACTCGGCTATCTGCTTCTCGCTGCCCGTGTGGCTGGGGATGTTGACCAGGTCCATGGTGAGATGGACCAACTCTTCCCTGCTTATCTTGCCCAGGGCTTTCTCCAGGTCGGCCTTGTCCAGAATCATCTTTCCCCCCCTCTTTCGGCATCACCGAATAAAGATTGAGTAGTTCGTCAGGTCCACGGACTCATCGCCAGCGTCGGCCCAGATGACTATGGTATAGACGCCTCTTCCGAAGTTCGTGACTATCTGGCTCAAGTCCGCCCGGATTGCAAACGAGTTTCCGCTGATGTTCCATTGCGTGGCATCCACCCATCTGACCGTCTCCGTCACCCGTGATGATGGCGGGGTCTCCAATATCGAGGTGCCGGATTGGGGGAGCGGCGGTGTGTTCGGGGGAATGTTGTACGGGTCGGGGTAGACTTCCCTGGAAAAGGTTGATACGGACTCTGTGTAGTAGCTACGTGGCGGGGGCGGCGGCCTGATGAATACCGCTGGTTTGCCAAGACTGTAGGCGTATGTCTTATCGAGTTGCCCCAGGGTCAGGGGGTGGGGCAATGGGTCATACCAGACTTGAATCTGGTCAACCGCGAAACCCACCCGCGTCTCTCCGGAGAGGGAGAGCACGCCGTTTAGCAGCACGGGCAACTGGCCGAAGGATATGTAGTCCCCTTCAAACTGCTGCACCAGGCACAGACTCTCATTGTCGTAGGCTATCCCGATGTTGACCTTCTTGTGCCATTTGGTGAGGATATTCGTTCTGTGGCCGGGGCTCGCCATCAGACTCTTCTGCGCCTCTTCCAGCATTTGCCTGGGGTCCCTTTTGTAGAGGGGGTCCTTGTTGCCAGACCGGGTGGTCCAGGTCCTATACCCGTTCTCACCCTCGTAGTTGAAGCCGCCTGCCAGGGTATATCTCATGTACGGTTTCATGCCGTCCGTTCCCCAGTGGGCAAGATAGCTGTTGGCCAGCAAGTCTTCGGAATGCTTCTGGGCAGCGGTATTGCTTCCCAGTACCACGGGGGTCAGGCCGGCCGCCTGCCGGTCGATGTTGATGAGGTCCAGGGCGTATCGGGCCAGCTCGCTGGGAGCAGGTGTGGCCGGAGGTGGGGTGGGTGCGGTCGCTGGTGGCTTCTGTATTGCGGAAGGGGAGGCTGCCGGGGCCGGAGGTATGGCTGGAGCCTGGCTTGAGGGATAGCTCAGGTAGCCGATCCAGGCAACCAGCAGGAAGAGGCCGACGAGAACGAGAAGCCAGCGTACTAAGCCACTCTGGCGCTTGGCTACTCTATGTTCCGGTTGTTGCCCTGTCCGGTATTCGTCTTCTCGGCGGAGCATGTCCTCTGCTTTACTGGGCAAGCATGGTTCTGGCCAAAGTCCATAATAGCATAATCATATGTTGGAGTTTGACTAGCCCAGCTTGTCTGGGCTAGTCAAACCTACGGCTTCTCTATCTTCTCCCCGCGGCTCATGAGTTCCCGGGCAATCTGCTCGAACTCGCCCTTTGCCGACAGGTCGGCATGGCGCTGGTAGCTCTCCGGCCAGACACCGAGGGAGTAGCCATACCAGGGCTGCCTGGGCTTCAGAGGGGTGAAGCCCAGCTCCTCCCACAGTTTCTGCGCGTGCTCCATGTAGGAGCGCTGCGGCAGGGAGATGGGGGTGTAGTCCCATTTCCGCGTGGCGTCCATGAGCATGGCCGAATGGCCCAATGGTTGTGTGGGGGAGATGGGATAGTAAATCTCTTCCTGCGCCAGGGTGTGAGGCCCGCCGGACTGGTCGAGGTTGGCCCGCCGTCCCTGGATGATCTTGGTGTCGCGGTGTGGCTGCCAGCGGAAGCTCACCGCCCAGAGGACCGATTCCAGGTCCCACGGGTCGATGTCCTCGTCCACGGCGATGACCAGCTTGGGTATCCGCGGCCAGACGGCCAGGGAGCCGAGCAGCGTTTGCCATACCACCGAGTTGTGCGTCCGCGCTCCGAGGTCCTGCATCTGGATGACGCAGATGCGGTTGGCCGCACTGCACTGGTGGAAGGCGACATCCTTCACCTCGGGGATGCCGCAGCTATCTTTCAGAAAGGTCATCATCCGAGCGCAGTTGCTCAGCATCCTGATGGTGCTGTCCTCGCAGGGCGGGGTATGGATTATCATGTCGTGCCAGATGGGATTCTTGCGGTGCGTGATGGCCGTGACCTTGAAGGCATAGACCTTCGAGTTGAGCAGGGTATAGCCGGTGTGCTCGGCGCTGGCCGGGTCGGGCTCGCGGTAGTCGGTGGGAATCTCCCCTTCAATCACCACCTCGGCGCTGGCGGGCACCTCCAGGTCCACCGTCTCGCATTTCACCACCTCGATAGGCCGGCCGGCGATGCCGCCGGCGATGTCCAACTCGTTGACCCCGTAGGGCACCTTGATGACGCTGGTCAGGACCACCACCGGGACGGCACCCACCACGGCGGCGGCCTGAAGGGGAATGCCTCTCTGGCGGCACTTGTTCCAGTGAATCTGGAGGTGGCTCTGAATAGTGCGGCACGAGGAGCGCGCCGGTCCCAGGAGGTAGCCGTTGTAGGTGCCGACATTGGTGATGCCGGTATCCGGGTCCTTGGTGTGCCACGAGAGGGCGCTGAGGCGCGGGAGCGACTCCCAGCCGTTGGCGGTAATGGGTATGGCGAACTCGTACAGGCCGTCGTGCTGGAGCAGGCTCTTGCCGGCATGTATCTCCTCTTTGACCGGGCCGGTGCTCACCAGGCGGGGAGGGCGGGGGCGCTGATACGCCCTGGCCCACTTCTCATTTATCTCCCCCGGCTCGCACTTCATCGCCATGGCATATACCTGCCGGGAGGGTGCAATGACGCAGGAGGCCACGCCGCCCTTGTACTTCTTACCTTTGATGTCGGTTACCTTATCGAACAGGAAGCCGGTGCGGTCGGCCTCCTCCAGGCCCCGGAACTGCCAGGCTACCAACGGGTGGAGCTCGGTGTCCTTATTGATCTGCTTGTTCACCCTTCTCAGCTTGCCGGCAGCTTCAAGGGCGGCCAGATATTCCCTGAAATCCTGGTAGTAAGACATGGCTTTCCTCCTCTCGCGCTGTGCTTATCGCTGATGCCTCCCCAAGCGTTTTTCCTCTCCCCTTGCGGGAGCTTTGCCCCAAAAGTGCCGTCTCCATGTCATCCTGAGCGAAGCGAAGGATCTCAGAGCGGTGGGGCCTATTCGTGCAACACTAGCCCCACCCAGAGATTCTTCGTCGCTTCGCTCCTCAGAATGACATTTAAGGCAAGACCCCTTGCGGGAGAGGATTATACATTGATTGAGCAAACCCCACACCTGCATATGGTGGTGGCCCGCCGTCTCCTGCGATCTCCTTCCAAGTGTACTATCTACAAATGGGCGGCGGCGTTATGTTATATAATTAGAACTGATTCAGGAGGTGCTCGCATGAAGATATTCACTGAGTGGAGGTCCAGGTGGCTGTGGGTGGGTA
>JAUYGE010000226.1 GCA_030690705.1 Dehalococcoidia bacterium
GTTATGGCCTCATCAGCCAGACGGCCAAGTACTATATCGGCGGACTCCTGAATCACGCCCACTCCCTCGCCGCCCTGGTTTCCCCGACGACCAACTCCTACCGCCGCCTGGTGCCCGGCTACGAGGCGCCGGTGAACCTGGTGTATTCCGCGAGAAACCGCAGCGCCTCGGTGCGCATCCCCATGTACAGCGACAACCCGCGGACCAAGCGCATTGAATACCGGCCCCCTGACAACACCTGCAACGGTTACCTGGGCCTGGCTGCCATGATGATGGCCGGGCTCGATGGCATCCAGAATAAGATTGACCCCGGAGAGCCTCTGGAGAAGGACACCTATCACCTCTCCGCCAAAGAGCAGGCCAAGATGAAGACCGTCCCCTCCTCCCTGGAACAGGCGCTGGATGCGCTGGAGAAGGACCATGACTACCTGCTCAAGGGTGGCGTCTTCACCCAGGACCTCATCGACATGTGGCTGGGATACAAGCGGGAGAAGGAAGTCGACGCCGTTAGACTCCGCCCGCACCCCCACGAGTTCTACCTCTACTTCGACGTCTAAACACTAGCCTCCAAAGTGTCTTGAGAGCCCCTTTCCCTCTGGAGGGAAGGGGCTCTCTGTTGAAGTAGAAAGACGAAAAGACTAGAATAGACGCACTTTTTGCCAGGCGAGCTATCGCGAAAAAGGAGGAGTCACCCATGGCCAAATCTCGAGCCGAGGCCCAGGAATACGTCCTGAAGATGGTCAAGGACTACAACGTCAAGTTCATACGGCTCTGGTTCACCGACATACTGGGATTCCTGAAGAGCTTCTCCATCACCGTGGAAGAGCTGGAGAAGGCATTGACCGAAGGCATGGGCTTCGACGGCTCCTCTATCGAAGGCTTCGCCCGGATAGACGAGAGCGACATGGTCGCCAAGCCGGACCCCACCACCTTCGTCCTCCTGCCCTGGCGCCACAGAGAGCAGCACGCCGTCGGCCGGATGTTCTGCGATGTCCTGCGTCCGGGCGGACAACCCTTCGAGGGGGACCCGAGATTCGTCCTGAAGCGCAATCTCAAGCGCGCCGCCGAAATGGGCTACACTTTCTACGTCGGCCCGGAGCTTGAGTTCTTCTACTTCAAGAACGCGGAGACCACCATCTTCCTCGACCAGGGAGGCTACTTCGACCTCACCCCACCCGATATAGCCAGCGACCTGCGCCGGGATACCATTCTCATGCTGGAGGAGATGGGCATAGGCGTAGAGTACAGCCATCACGAGGTGGCCCCCAGTCAGCACGAGATTGACCTGCGCTACACCGATGCGCTCACCATGGCAGACAATGTGATGACCCACCGCATCGTGATTAAGCAGGTAGCTCAGCAGTACGGCTATTACGCCACCTTCATGCCCAAACCCGTTTTCGGCATCAACGGCTCCGGCATGCACACCCACCTCTCTCTCTTCAAGGGAGACAGGAACGCCTTCTTCGACCCCAAGAACGAGTACTTTCTCTCCCGCACAGCCAAGCAATTCCTGGCTGGCCTGCTGAAGTATGCGCCGGAGATAACCGCCGTCAATAACCAGTGGGTGAACTCGTACAAGCGCCTGGTCCCCGGATACGAAGCGCCCGTCTACCTCTCCTGGGCGCGGCGCAATCGCTCCGACCTCATCCGTGTGCCGGAATACCAGCCCGGCCGCGAGAAAGCCACCAGAATCGAACTCCGCTCTCCGGACCCGGCCTGTAACCCCTACCTCTGCTTCAGTGTTATCCTGACGGCAGGCCTGGCGGGCATGGCCGAGAAGCTCGAACCGCCCGAGCCGGTGGAGGAGAACGTCTTTGAGATGACCGCGGAAGAGAGAGCCGGGCGGGGCATCCGCACGCTGCCGGGAAGCCTGTCCGAGGCACTGGAGCTGACGGAGAAGAGCAAGCTGGTGCGGGAATGCCTGGGCGAGCATGTCTTCAATAGCTTCATCCAGAACAAGACGATCGAGTGGGACCGCTACCGTACCCACGTGACCGACTACGAGATCAAACGCTACCTGCCCCTCCTGTGAGGGCAAGTGCGACAGTCTGGGCCTTTCTGTCATTGCGAGGAGACCGCCGAAGGCGGACGACGAAGCAATCCGGAAAGACCCTGATGAGATTGCCACGCCCCGATTGCATCGGGGCTCGCAATGACGAAATGGACGCAAGACGCGGCGAGGGGAAGTGATGCGCCATTTGCGGGTTGGCCTGGCCCAGATCAATTGCACCGTGGGCGACATCGAGGGCAACGCCCTCAAAGTGCTGGAGTACATCCAGAGGGCGCGCGAGCAGGGCGTCGAGCTGGTCGTCTTCCCCGAGTTGGCCCTAACCGGCTATCCACCTGAAGACCTTCTTCTAAAGCCTCAGTTCGTAGCCGAGAACCAGCGCAAGCTAGCGGAGCTTGTCCCGGCTACTACGGGCCTGACAGCGGTCGTTGGCTTCGTGGACTCAGACGGCGATATCTACAACGCCGCTGCCGTCCTGCACCACGGCGAGCTCAGCGGCGTCTACCGGAAGTCCTATCTACCCAACTACGGGGTCTTTGACGAGAACCGCTACTTCCAGGTGGGCAGCGAGGCGCCCGTCTTCCTGCGCGACGGCATGACCCTGGGCGTTAATATCTGCGAAGACATCTGGCACCCTTCGGGCCCGACCTTGCTCCAGGCGCAGGCCGGCGCCGAGGTGGTCGTCAATATCAACGCCTCCCCTTACTATATGGGCAAGCGCGACTTCCGGGAGAAGATGCTGGCCACCCGCGCTGTCGACCAGGTGATGATCGTCACCTACACCAACATGGTGGGGGGCCAGGACGAGCTGGTGTTCGATGGCGCCAGCGTCATTTTTAACGAGAAGGGCGAGCTGGTGGCTCGCGGCAAGCAGTTTGAAGAAGACCTGGTGGTGGCCGACCTGGACGTCGATTCCGTGTTCCGCTACCGCCTGCACGACCCGAGGCGACGCCAGGAGATACGGCAGGCTGAGAGCCGGCGGGATAAGGTCCCGCGCATCAGCCTCAGACCCGTCCCGGAGTCCCAACACGTCGGGATCTCGCTGTCCCTGACCAGACCTGTCTTGCTCGAGGGCGCCGCCGAGGTCTACGGCGCTCTGGTAATGGGCACCAGGGACTATGTCCGGAAGAACGGCTTCCGCAAGGTGCTGATCGGCCTTTCCGGTGGGGTGGACTCGGCCATGGTGGCTGTTATCGCTGCTGACGCACTGGGCCCATCTCAGGTGGTGGGCGTCTCCATGCCGTCACGGTATACGTCGGAAGCCAGCAAGGTTGACGCGCAGGCGCTGGCCCAGAATCTGGGAATGGAGCTGATAACCATCCCCATGGAGGACATCTTCAAGAGCTATCTCAGTACCCTGGGACCCGCCTTCCAGGGGATGGCCCCCGATACCACCGAGGAGAATATCCAGGCCCGCATCCGGGGCAACCTGCTGATGGCCCTGTCCAACAAGTTCGGCTGGCTGGTACTCACCACGGGCAACAAGAGCGAAATGGCCACGGGCTACGCTACTCTGTACGGGGATATGGCCGGCGGGTTTGCGGTGGTGAAAGATGTTCCCAAAACACTGGTCTACGAACTGGCAGAGTATCGCAATCAAAGAGACGGCAAGCCCGCTATCCCCCGGAGTATCCTCGATAAGGAGCCCACCGCCGAGCTGAGGCCGAACCAGCGCGATGTGGATAGCCTGCCTCCCTACCCCGTGCTCGATCCCATCCTCAAGGCCTATGTGGAAGAGGACAAGTCCCTGTCGCAGATTGTGGGCATGGGATTCCCCGAGGAGACGGTCAAGAGGGTTATCACACTGGTGGACAAGAGCGAGTACAAGCGCAGACAGGCACCTCCCGGACTGAAAATCACCCCGCGGGCCTTCGGACGAGACCGCCGCCTGCCGATTACCAATCGCTTTCTGGGCGCTGAGACAAGGAAGTAGGACAACGGAGGAGAGGCATGCCACTGGCTCAAATCACCCTGTTTGCGGGAAGAACGGAGGAGATGAGGGGGGAGCTGATACGGAGAGTCACCGATACCATTGTGGAGGTGCTTCACTGTCCCAGGGAAGCGGTTACCGTGGTGCTTCAAGAGATACCGAAGACCAACTGGGGCGAGGCGGGAGTCCCCGCGTCGAAGAGGGGGTGAGCCCTGAATGGCCTCTCTTGCAGGAGCGTTCATCAATCTGCTCCGTCATTGCGAGCCCTTCACTTCATGTCATTCTGAAGGAGCCAAGCGACTGAAGAATCTCGTTCAGGGTAAACTCCGCGAAGCAATCCGTCCTGTGCGTCTCCCGGGATTACGGATTGCTTCGTCGCCTACGGCTCCTCGCAATGACAGGGCCGCTCCTTTTGATTGGGCAGTAATACTGTGCTAGAATTTTTCCAAGATTCTTATTATTGACAAGGGGTGGAAGCAGTGCATGCATTTGATAGAGCCAAGGCAATAGTGGTGCGGGGGGTCCGCTCTCTGGCTTTCTGGCTGGTGCTCGGTGCCGTAGTCGGTGTGCTTTTCATCGTGGGAGCCGCGGGACGGCCGGCTGTAGGACTGATCAAGATACCGATAGCTATATCTTCCACGGACCAGACCCACGACATCGTTCGCATGATGAACTACGCCAGGGATTCGAGGGACATCAAGGCGGTGGTGCTCCAGATAGACAGCCCCGGTGGCTCCGCCGTTCTGCTGGAGGAGATTTACCTGGCGCTGACTGATCTGAGGCGAGCGAAACCGGTGGTGACCACAGTAGATACCATGGCCCTCAGCGGCGGATATTTGATTGGAGTGGCGGCAGACTCCATCTACGTCAAGCCCACCTCCATGATTGGCAACATAGGGGTGTGGATGAGCCTGCCGGAACAGGACGAGCTCCCCGGTGACGTACTGCCGACGGGGCCCTACAAGTTGAGCGGCTTTGCGCTGCGAGACGCGGCCAAGATGCTCGACATGGTGAAGGAGGGCTTCGTAGGAGAGGTGATGAAGGAGCGGGGAGACCGGCTGAAGATGTCCAAGGAGGAGGTATCCGAGGGAAGGATATATCTGGGGCTGGAAGGCGTGAAGCTCGGCCTGGCGGACAAGATCGGGAGCACCGATGATGCCATAGCCGGGGCGGCGAAGCTGGCTCGAGTAGTGAACTACAGCGTGGTGGACGTCGCCGAGAAGCTGGACATCTCGCTCACTTTGCCTTTTTTCTTCTTCAAAGGTGACGCACCTCCCGTAGGGGACGGGGGAGCGCCGGCGCGGGACCCGGCGCCACGATTCTACTACCTCTATCCTGACTCCAGGGAGGCCCTGAGATGAGACGCAATCTGTGGCTTGGGCTGGCCGCGTTCCTCGTGGCCGCTGTGGTGACCTCCGCCGCCTACTACCGGGGAGTCTACCGCGCCCCTGGGATCGAGCCCTTCGCTTATGAACAGATAGAGGTCCGGGGGCTGACTCCCGGAGGATTCACCGATGCGCCTAAGAAGACCGAGGGGCGCGCCATTATCGACCTGAGTTATGACAACAACTTCACCCCGCCCGAGGCGAACCTCCTGACCCTCCGCCTGGCCACCAGGGGCCTCAGCATCGAGTACTTTGAGAAGGAAAAACGTGACCCGGACAATAAGGAAATCAAGCTCAAGGACAAGCTCAAGGATGCCAGTGCCATGGTCATCATCGCCCCCAAGAAAGCTTACGTGGACGAGGACCTCAACGCCATAAAGGACTTCGTGAAGAATGGCGGAAGGCTGCTGCTCATCGGCGACCCCTCCCGCGAGAGCCAGATAAACCGGGTCGCGGTCCTCTACGGACTTGTTTTTGACAGTGGCTACCTTTTCAACCTGAAGGAGAACGAGAACAACTATCGCGATGTCTTCTTCACCGACTTCAAGAGCAACAAGATAACCGCCGACCTGAAAAGAATCGTCCTCTTCACCGCCGGCTCCGTCAGCTCCAACGACCGCGGAATTGTCTTCGGCGATGAAAACACCCGCACCACGCTTGAGACCCCAGCCAGCCGGCTCAGCCCACTCGCCCTTGCCGAGGGTGACAAGGTGCTTGCCCTCCATGACCTGACCTTCCTGAGCGAGCCTTACAGCAGCCTGGCGGACAATAACCGCCTGATATCCAACATCGCCGACTGGCTCGCCGAAGGCCACGCCATCTCCCCCGCTCAGGATAAGAACCATGAAATGCACCCCGAAATGCAGCCCTGACGCCAGCCGGGAACGCTCCCGCGAAAGATAGAGCTATCGCCTATGTTGACCTGACCGAGGCGAAGCAACCGCTCCGGTTGCCGCCGGGTGGGCGCCAAATGGCGCGGGTGGAGAGGCTAGAGCGACCAGAAGCTGACCAAGCGCTCGTAGTCCATCAGACCGCTCATGGCCCTGTACTCGGCCACGAGACCCTCCTCCGCCGCCGCCGCCACCGGGTTCAGTCCTCCCAGGAGGATGACGCCGACCCGGTTCTGGCTTATCGGAACGCCGCAGAGGGGCTCGCCTGTCTGCCCCATGGTCAGCAGCCCTCTAATACTGGCTCGCTCCAGGTCGCCGACCACCTGTTCCACGTTTGACCTGGTCTGGGCCGGTATCTCGCGGAAATTGGCCAGCACCTTCCCTTCCCCGGTACGCGTTACCTGGCCCACGGAAGTCATCCTGCTGGTGATGAATATCTCTGACGGGTCCAGGCTGGAGCCCGCGTAGTTGATGATCTCCACGAAGCGCAAGGGCTTACCGTTGCGCATTTGCAACAGACCGCCGAACCGCGAGTCCATGGGTATGCCGGCCTTGAGCAAGGCCCCGTTGACGGTGATGCTGCACACTGTGGCCAGACCTATGCACCCGTCGGGAACGGTTACCTCATCCAGCTTCTCACCGGACCGTGCCAGGGCCACCAGGTCGCTGACGCAAAGCCCGGCGCGGAAAGCCGGGGACATGGCTGCCTTCGCCCTCTCGAAATCTTTCTGACGGAAGACGGAGGTGTTGACTACCACCCGGCCGGTGCGTCTCCCGGCGTCAAAGGTTGTGCGAAAGGCCAGCAGCTCTATCTGGGAAATTACGAAGCCTACCTTGTCGTTGACCAGGGCGTTCCTCAGCTCCTCCCTCCCCATCTCCGTGATCTCCCGTCCGTCCCTGCCCACGAGCGAGGTCAGACCCCGTTCATCCATCAGTTTGAGATGATATCTAACCGCACGCTCGCCCAGGTCAACCCCGCGATCCCTCAGCTCGCGAGCAATCAGCCGCCCGCCTACCGGTTGCGGGGATTCCTGCACAATTTTCAGAATAGAGAGGACCTTTCTCTCCACATCCAGCGAATAGTCCTGTCCAATCACCATCTCTCAGCCCTCTTGCGCCTCATCACTAGCCGTAGGCATAGAGCCGTCCGTAAGGTCTAAGGTACAAAGGGACCAGCTTGATGAACTTGCCCTGGAGAAGCGCCTCTGCCTCGTAGCTGAAATGGCGAGCGAACTCGCCCACCAGCGAGCCGAGCGCGGCCCGGTCGTTGTCATCCAGTTCCTTCACGCCCACCTCTTTGCCCAGCTGGTATTTCTCCACCTCGCCCCTCAAGTAGATAGCGCCGCCGTGCATGCCCGTGCCTATGAAGCGCGCACGATGTTTCTCCCCCGGCTTCAGCTCCATGCCGAGCACAATGACGGTGCCGCCCGCCATGTATTCGCCAAGAAAGTCCTGAGCGGTGCCGCCGATGACCAGCGCCGGCTTCCTCTCCTGGTACTCTTTCATGTGAATGGCGGCCCGGTAGCCCACATAGTCGCGGACGAAGATCTTGCCGTCCCGGGCCGAGAGCCCGGTGATGTCCCCGGCATGACCGTAGACCACAATCTCTCCATGGTTCATGGTGTTGCCGCAGCCATCCTGAGCGTTGCCGTGGACGCGGATGCGCGGCCCGTCCATGAAGGACCCGAGGTCGTTGCCCGGCGTGCCATAGATATCTATCTCCACCGGCTGGCCCAGGTCGGTGCCGATATACCTTTGCCCGCAGACGTTGCGAAGCTCTATCTTCTTTATGCCGTCGGCCACCGCCCGCCGCAGCAGGTCGTTCAACTGCTGGGTGGTCAGCCCGGCAGCATCTATCTGAACGGAATCCCTCGCCGTTACAGCGGGGGAAGTCGGTTCTTTCCCTGTCATCTCAAGCTCCTGCCATCTTAACCCCGAGGATTTCCAGTTCGGTATCGGTCAGACCTACGCCCCTCAGGTGGAGGCGGTTTCCCCGCAGGCTCTCCAGTGCGTTCACCCCCATGCCGCCGAGCATCTCCTTTATCTCCAGGCTCCAGCCCCGCAGAAGATTCACCAGGCGCTGCGCGCCGATATCCGGGTTTATCCTCTTGGTCAACCTGAGGTCTGAAGTGCATATGCCCCAGGCGCATTTCCCGGTATGGCATTGCTGGCAGACGGTGCAGCCCAGGGCCACCAGGGCGGCGGTGCCGATATACACGGCGTCGGCGCCGAGGGCAATAGCCTTTATAACGTCGCCGCTGTTTCTGATGCCGCCGGCAGCGATCAACGATACCTGGTTGCGGATCCCCTCCTGGCGCAAGCGGGTGTCCACGGCAGCGATGGCCAGCTCGATGGGGATGCCCACATTGTCGCGGATTATTTTGGGGGCTGCACCCGTGGCGCCCCTGATGCCATCCAGCGCGATGATATCCGCCCCCGCCCGGGCTATGCCGCTGGCGATGGCGGCGGCGTTGTGCACGGCGGCGATCTTCACGCTCACCGGCTTGGTGTAGTTAGTGGCCTCCTTCAGGGCGGAGATGAGCTGCGCCAGGTCTTCAATGGAGTAGATATCGTGCTGTGGCGCCGGGGAAAGGGCGTCGGTCCCCTTGGGTATCATCCGTGTCGCCGCTACCTCCGCGCTCACCTTCTCCCCGGGCAGATGCCCGCCGATGCCGGGCTTGGCCCCCTGGCCGATCTTTATCTCCAGGATCCGGCCCACGTTCAGGTAATCAGGATGGACGCCGAAGCGTCCCGAGGCCACCTGGCAGATGGTGTTGGCGCCGTACTTGTACAGCTTGCGGTGCAGCCCGCCCTCTCCGGTGTTGAACAGCGTGCCCATCTCAGTCGCCGCTCTGGCCAGGGACTTATGCACATTGATGCTGACCGCCCCGTAGGAAAGAGCGCTGAAGAGGATGGGGACTTCAATCGCCACCTGGGGAGCCAGCTTGGTCTTCAACGCCAGGGAGCCCGGCTCCACTGTCAGTGAGTCGGGCTTACGACCCAGATAGGTCCGCAACTCCATGGGCTCACGCAAGGGGTCAATGGAAGGATTGGTCACCTGGCTGGCATTCAGCACCAGGCGGTCCCAGTAAATGGGATGGGCCTTGTCAGTGCCCATGCCGGTGAGGAGGATGCCCCCGCTCTCCGCCTGCCTGATGATGTCCTCGATAATCTCGGGCCGCCAGTTGGCGTTCTCCCGGTAATCGAGAGGGGTCCGCCGGATGTTCAGCGCCCTGGTGGGGCAGAAAAGGACGCAACGATGGCAGCCGACGCAGTTCTCCTCCCGGCTCCTGACCTCATCCTCGTCCGCATCACGGTAGTTAACATCGAAGCTGCACTGGTTGACACATACCTCGCACTGAATACAGCGGGCGGGGTCTCTTTCAACTATGAACCGGTTCGGCAAGTAAGTCTTCATGGTCCCTTCCTACGAACTGTCATTCTGAGGCCATCCCGACGTGGCGGGAGGCCGAAGAATCTCCTCGGCCAATCGCGAGACGAGGGAGATTCTTCGTTCTGCTACGCGAACTCAGAATGACACATAAGACCTATCTACCTAGCAGGCTCCTTTCGCGGCCGCCACCGCCCCCTCCGCCACTACCTTGGTCCCGCCCAGGCGGGCGATTACCGGTTCTCCTCCCATCGGTATCCAGGCCCTGTCCAACTCCGGACAGACCAGCCGGATGGCCGACTCCTCGGAGGAAAGGAAGAACATGTCTCCCCTGGTAGCTGCCGTCAAAGGCCGCAGCCTTATCCTGTCCGTCAGTCCCATCATCTCTCCCTGCCGGGCGATGATGACGGTGAACGGGCCGTTGAGAAGGAGGCTGCCATAGACCGTCCGCAAAGCCCGGTGCAACTCCTGCTTGGCGGCAGGCATCCGCTCGATCTCCTCCCAGAAAGCTGGGGCCAGCACCGAGACGGCTGCCTCCAGCGGCAGCTTGTGACGTCTCATCAGCAGGTCCACCGCATAGGCTATCACTTCGGTATCCGTCTGCAGGGTGCAGGCGTAGCCAAACATCTCCAGGTAGCGGCGGTTTATTCCGTAGGAAGAGATTTCGCCGTTGTGCACCACCGTCCAGTCCAGGATGTTGAAGGGATGGGCCCCACCCCACCAGCCGGGGGTGTTGGTGGGAAACCGGCCGTGGGCGGTCCATAGATAGCCCGCGTATTCCTCCAGGCGGAAGTAGCTGGCTATGTCCTCCGGATAGGCCGCTCCCTTGAATACCCCCATGTTCTTGCCGCTGGAAAACACAAAAGCGCCCTCGATGCAGGTATTAATCTGCATCACCTTCTCGATGACGAAGTCATCCGCCGGGCGGCCGTTCAGGCTCGCCGCCTCCGGCTCCAGAAAGTAGCGCCACAGGCCCGGGGCGTTGCTCACCGCGATGCATGGGTTGACGGGTATTTCCTCGGCCAGGACCATGTGAAAGTTCTCTTTCAACAGGTCCTCGGTCTCCGTCCTGGCCTGCTTGTTCATATACATCAGGTGAAAGGCGTAGTAGTCGGCATACCTGGGGTAGAGACCGTAGACAGCGAACCCGCCCCCCAGCCCATTGCTCCGCACATGCATATTGGCGATAGCCCGGATGATGTCCTTCCCGGAGAACACCTTTCCAGAGACATCCATCATCCCGAAAAGGGAGCAGGCGCTGATTACCTTGTCATCGTTGTAGGGATTGTTGAGCTTGTTCATATCTCTGTCTATCATGGCGAACTCCTTGATCCCCCCGGGCTGTCATTGCGAGGGACGGATTGCTTCGCTTCGCTCGCAATGACCTCTTAGATGACCTCTCCTTGTGCACTCCCACCTATCGGTGAAGCCAGTTCCTGGCTGAGCCTTCTCTTCCGCAGGTCATCTGGCAGCGAGGCAGGCTGAACTCATCTGAGAGCAGGGCCTCCTTAAAGCTGCTCACGTTGACCCCCTCCCTCATCAAGCCGAAGATTATTCCCGCCCGCCCGATGTCGGAGACCATAGCCATGCCGGCGATCCGCCCGTCCTTGAGAATAACCTTCCGGTAGGTCTCACCCTCCAGATGGGAAAGAGCCTCGTAGCCGTTGCCCTCCGGCGGGTCGAACAGGCCGGCGGAGGCGATGGGCAGGCCGAAGTAGCCCAGAGAGTTCATGACGGTCCCGCCAGGATAGACCGCCTTCTTCCCGGCCATGTTGAACCCGGCCACCCGCCCCCCTATATAAGCATTCGGCCAGATGGGCGTCAGCCTAGCAACGCCGTAAACGAAGTCGTAGGCTTCCGCCGCATCGCCGCAAGCGAAGACATCGGGGTGGCTGGTTGCCATGTGCCGGTCAACCACAATGCCGCGCCCCTTCTTGATATCGGTGCCCTCCACCAGTTCCCCCCGCGGGCTTACCCCCACAGCCACACCCAGAATCTGACAGGTTATCTCCTGCCCGTTGTCCAGGACCACGCCGCCCACCGCCTCCGGACGCTCAGCGGAGGCAACCACCTCCTGCACCGTGTGCCCGGTGACGACCTTCACCCCCGCCTTCTTCAGCCTGGCCTCCTCCAGCCTGGACACGTTCGCGTCCACAATGGCGCCCAGCACCCTGCCCATCTTCTCCACGATGGTGACCTTGATGCGCGACTTCACCAGCGCCTCGGTGAGGCTGATGCCGATGAGTCCGCCGCCGATGACCACCGCCTCTTTGGCCTTCTTCAGGGCGGGCCGGAGCTTGCGGGCGTCATTGAGGGTTATGAAGTTAAAGCGTCCCTCGAGACCGTCCCCCTTCATCGGAGGCACGATGGGCTTGCCGCCGCAGGCCAGCAGCAGCCGCTCCCAGGTCAGCTCCTCGCCGCTCTCCAGACGGACCAGGCGTCCTGCCAGGTCCAGGGCTGCCGCCTTCTTACCCAGAATGGCCTGGACGCTCTTCTGCTTATAGAAATCCGCAGGGCGGAAGTAGATCCCTTCAATGGTGCGCTCGCCGGCCAGGTACTCGGAGATGAGCGGGCGGGAATAGGTATGGTAGGGCTCATCGGAGAGAATCGCCAGAGAGCCTTCCTTGTCCGTCTCCCTGATGGCCTCGGCAGCGCCGATGCCGCCGGCGGAGTTGCCGATGATGAGATATCGAAAATGCTTCCGGACCATGTCAATCCCTATCTCCTGAGAGCGCTTCACAACTGCTGCGGGACCGGGGTGGTGCCGTTCGTGGTGAGCCTGTCGAACCACAACGGTCCCGATGCAATCGGGATTCACCCTTCGACAAGCTCAGGGCGAACGTATTGCCAAGCACACTCATCTCCTGGCCACCGCCCCCTCCGCCGCCACCTTGGTCCCGCCCGGAGTGGCTCCATCAGTGAAGATTAAGGCCTGATTGGGACAGTTCGCCACGCAAGCGGGAGTTTCCAGATGGGGGCACAGGTCGCACTTGACCGCCTTCTTCCGGTGGAAGTCGGGAATGATGGCGCTGCAGGGGCAGGCCACCACGCAGGTGAAGCAGCCCACGCACTTCTCGGCATCCACGGTTACTATGCCCGACTCAGGGTCCTTTTGCAGGGCGCCGGTAAGGCAGGAGTAGACGCACCAGGGCTCCTCGCAGTGCCGGCAACTCAGCGGGAAGGAGAGACTCCCTTTCTGCTGCACCTTTATCCTCGACGGCTGCCGCGGCGTCTCTTTCTTGTAGGCCTTGATGATATCCTTCGACTCGGAGTGGGCCACCAGGCAGTGCACCTGGCACAGGCCACAGGCTATACAGACCTCTTCCTTCGAATAGACCCTCTTCATAACGCTTCGCCTGCTAAAGACAAAAATTGTAGGATAACGGCAACCGTTTTCCTACAATTCGAAGTATAAGCCTTCCGGGCTGGCTCTGTCAATAGCTTGTGCCCGTTGCCAGGTAGTACTTGGGCTTGCGAAGGCTCTGTGGCTCAACCATGAGGGGACATGCCAGGATCTCTCCCTTCCCCCTCTCTATACGGAGGAGGACCCTCTCAACTTAGAGAGGGGGAAGGGGAGTGAATTTCCTTGTTGTGTTAAGTGTCCGGTTGACCTTGCACAGGCCGCTAGACGCGCGCTACCATGCTTCGTCCGATGACCATGACCAGGAGGCCGATTATCGCGAGCGCCAGCAGGGCCAGGAGAACCAGCGCCCATATGGGAATGGGCCAGCCTATCTGCACCGTCCAGGGGGTAGCCCAGGCACTGGCATTGCCGGCGCCATCTATAGCCATCACCCTCCAGTAGTAGAGGCCGCGTTCCAGCGTCTCCACCGAGGTAGTCGCCGTCAGGTTATCCTTGGTAATTACAGGAATAGAGAAGGTAGCATCCTTGGCAATCTGGAAACCGTAGACCACGCTACTGGGATCAGTTACCTCCCCCCATGTGAAAACAGGGGATTGCTTGCTCAGCGCACCGATGGTCTTGTTGCTGAGAGGACTGCGCAGGGCCGGTATTGCTGGAGCTTCGCTCTCCATTGTCCAGGCGAAGCTTAAGGAGTTGGTGCCGTCCGTAATCGCTACCGTGTGGGCGCCCGCCTTGGACTTGGGCATAACGAAGTTGCCGGTGAAGCTGCCCTTGTCCGTCGTCCTGATAGGGCCCACCGGGTTCAGCGCTGCCACATCCAGGGTCAGACTGATCGATGCGTTGGCCTGGAACCCCGTGCCGCTGACCTTCACTGGAGTGCTGACATTGCCGGCAGTCGGGGTAATGGTCATGTTGGCCTTGACGGTGAACTTGGTATCTGCCGTGGCCGAATTTTGGGCGGCATCGGTCGCCTTCAGCTCCCAGGCGCCCGCCGGGAACTCACCGAAGCCCACCTGCGCGGTGGCAAAGGTACCCAATTCATTGCTCTTCACTTCGCCGATCTTGGTGGGGCCCAGATAGATAGAGATCCTGTTGTCATCGGCCTGAAAGCCCTTGCCGCTGACGAGAATCGGGGTAAGGGCCGCACCCGACGTGGGAGTGATTTCGGAGAGGCTGGGCTTAATCTCGAACTGCACCGCGTCGGTGAGGTCAAAGCTGGAGGTCCCCGCCGTTACATCATGGCTGCCGGCCGGGTTTTCCGGCACCGTAAAGGGATGGCTGAAGTTTCCGTTGGCGCCGACGGTACGAGCGCCCACCGAATTACCGTCGAAGTAGACCGTGACCGTCGAGTTCGGTGCGAAACGGGTGCCGCTCACGGTGACCCGAGAGCCCACGATGCCCTGGGACACCGAAAGCGTAATGGCGCCCTTCAGCACCTCGAAGTACGCAAAAGCGGTCTGGGTACCCGCGGTAACCACCACCACGTTAGTGCCCGTACTTATGCCGGAAGGCACTGTGAAGGAAGCGCTAAGCGTACCAGAAGCGGTCGTCCCCGAGGAAACGATTACGCCAGCGAAGCTGATCGTAAAGGCAGTGGCGGTGCCAGAGAAGCCGCTCCCGGTGAGAGTTACCATGGTGCCGATATTGCCCGTCGTGGGCGAAATACTGATGGTCTGGGCGCTCGCCGGGGTGGCAAATGCCGGTGCGAACGGCAAGAAGGCTAACAGTAAGACGAGGGCTATGAAGACAAGAGAGGACCTTTTCACTTTCAGATTACCTCCGTATTTAACTTAATTCAGGATAGCCGAAACTAATGCCTCATAACTCTTCGAGGCAGATCTTCACCGCGAAGTTGCCGTCTACTATAAATTGAGGCGCTAGCTCCTCCTTCCTATCTTCGTCGAGCCCTCACGCTACTTATATCACAAGCCCTATGGCATGTCAATAGGAACGGACGGAGGCTGATGGCACAGAGCGTGGAAACCACCGGCGACAAGAACTCCTTGAGAGCAGTAGAACAAATGTGCTACTATCGCGTCCATGGACACCGTCGATTCTCTGCCCGAGCTATATCCCTACCGGGACGAGGGCTGCGCCCTCTCTCCTTCCTGTCTGCACTGCCCCTTCCCTTCATGCCTCGATGAGCGGCCGCGGGGGCGGCAGGGCTGGCTTAAGGAGCAACGCAGCCAGGAGATTGCCAGACTTCACTCCCAGGGGAAGAGCACCCGCGACCTGGCCCGCATCTTTGGTATCAGCCAGCGCACCATCCAGAGAGCCCTGGCCGCCACCCCCTCCCGTCATTGCGAGGAGGCTGTTGCCCATGCCCTTTGACCCCGCCGTTCTCCCCAGGCTAGACCAGGACCGCATGAGGCGCTACACGGAGCATCTGGACCTCTACAACGGCCTCCAGTGGCCCGGGCCCTCGACCCGCCGGCAGGAGAGGCGGTTGACGTTCAACTACATCAAGACCGCCATCGATAAGGTCACCAGCTACCTCATGGGCTCTTTGAACTTCGCCGTCGACCCGCTGGAGGACACCGACCCGGCCAGGGACAAGGCCCGGGCGGCCGAGAAGGCCATCTACCAGGTCTACGAGGCCAACAACCTCTCCGCCCTGGACTTCCAGACCGAGATAGACGCGGCCATCCTGGGGGACGGCTGCTACAAGGTCACCTGGGACCCGGAAGAGAAGCAGGTCCGCGTCACCGCGCCAGACCCTCAGGGCCTCTTCGCCTGGTGGCGCGGCGACGACCCGTCACGGATCTGGCGCATCGCCTCCAGGTACACGCTCACCGCCGAGGAGGTGGAGGCCCTCCACCAGGTCAAACCCACCAGGGACAAGGCCGTGCTCGCCGAGGTGTGGACGCCGGCCACCTTCGAGCTCTTCATCGACAACGCCAGCCAGGGGGAGAAACCCAACCCCTACGGCTTCATCCCCTTCGTCTTGTTCCCCAACCTCCAGGAGCCCAAGAAGTTCTGGGGCATGTCGGACATACCCCCTATCACCGAGACCCAGAAGGAGCTTAACCGCGCCCTCTCCCAGCTCTCCCGCATCCTGGAGGTGTCCGGCAACCCTATCGCCGTCCTCGAGAACGTCGAGTCCTCGGAGGACATCGCCGTCCAGCCCAACGCCGTCTGGAACATCCCCGAGGGGGCCAAGGCCTACCTGCTGGACCTCCTGCAGGGAGGCGGGGTCAGGCTCCACGTCGATTACATCGACCTCCTCTACCGCACCCTCCACGACCTGGCCGAAGCGCCCCGGGCGGCCTTCGGCGGCATCGAGCGCGAGCTCTCCGGGGTCGCCCTGGAGATTGAGCTCCATCCCCTGCTGCAGAAGGTCAAGAGGAAGAGGACCTTGAGGAGCGCAGCCTACAAGAGGCGAAACGAGATGACCTTAGCCCTGCTAGGCCAGTACACCAGCCAGGAGTTCGGCCCGGTGTCCCACCGCATCGTCTGGGGCGCAGTACTCCCCCAGGACACCCAGCGCCAGGCCCAGAACGAGCAGCTCCTCGTCCAGACCGGCATCCACTCCAGGCAGCTGGCCATGGACAACCTGGGCATCCAGGACCCGGAGAAGGAGTTCGGGAGGTGGATGGAGGAGAGAAAGCGCATCCTGGAGATGAATCAAGCATTGAGAGCCAGAAGCACCCGCGGAGGCGACCGAGAGAGAGCCGTCGCCCCGGAGGCCGAGGCTGTCGAGTAGACAGAGTCCCCCCTGTCAATCTGAGGCCATCCCGACGTGTCGGGAGGCCGAAGAATCTCGTCCCAGGAGGGGGCTACTGCACAGAAAAGGAGGAACCTTATGCCACAGGACAACGGGACCTTTACCCCGGAGGAGGTCGAGGCCGTCAAGGCCCAGCTCACCGCCGAGCTCCAGACCAGGGACCAGGCCGTCGAGCAGCTCCAGACAGCCCTCGGCCTGGCCAGGGAGGAGGCCAACGCCGTCAAGGCAGGCCGGCAGCAGGACGCCCTGGCCGGGCAGACGGCTCTGGACGAGG
>JAUYGE010000117.1 GCA_030690705.1 Dehalococcoidia bacterium
CATTCCCAGTACTTGCTTCACAGTGGCTACTATTTCCTCTATCTCGAAGGGCCTCATTAGACAGGAGCAGGCACCAGCCAATAAGGCATTCAGGGATTGCTGAAGGCAATCCCCGCTACCAAGGACCATGGCCTTCGTATCAGGGCACATGCGCTTTAGTACATGTAAGACCTCTATCCCATCAATTAGAGGGTCGCTGGCATCTATGAGGGCCAGATGATAGGACTTCTGGTGAAAGCTGTCCTCATGGGCATCGCTGGCCAGGTCTACGAAGCAGCCTGCCTCTCTTAGCGCGGCGGCCAGAACACCCCACTCACCATCGCCCTGGCCTATGATTACGAGATTAGTGTCTCTCTGCATTTCTATCTACGCAGCCGGGTTGAAACCCTTCGCCTTTCTTGACCACAGTCGCTAGTATCATCTTTCTTTCAATATTGTACTATGGCATCGTCAAAGCCACGGTTGAATCCGGTAGAATTTGGGGGCATAGCCGGTAAAGATAAGTTAAGACTTCCCGGTTGGCGTGGCTCCACAAATACATAGCCTTTCCCAGGCTCGGTCTGGATCATCTTGGGGAACTGGCTATCATCCTCCAGCTTCCGTCTTAGGTGGTGGAGGTGAACCTTAACGTAGTTGACATCGTCATATTCCGGACCCCAGACTTTGGTGAGAAGGCTTCGTGGGGACAGCACCCGTCCCGCATTTTTCACTAACTGGCAAAGCAAACTATATTCGATGGGGGTAAGCTTTACCAGCCTTCCGTGGCGGCGAACCTCGCGGGCCTTGAGATCCATGGAAAACCCATTATATTCATAGGTGTCAGGCGCCTCCTTCCCAGGGGAAGACTGGTAGCGTCGCAGCACGGTTCTTAACCTGGATAGAAGCACTGTGTGACTAAAGGGTTTGGTGATGAAGTCGTCAGCACCCAGTTCCAGGGCCTTGGCCGCCTCTGTATTTCCGGTTCTAGCCGTTAGCATGATTAGAGCCATTTTGAAGAACTGGCGCAGCCGTTTGCAGACCTCGTAGCCATCTATATCGGCGAGCCCAATGTCCAGGATCACCGCATCCGGCCTTTCGAATTCCGCCATCCAAAGCCCCGTAGCCCCATCCGGCGCCGCTAGAACGGTGGCCCGGGGCCAGCTAAGATTCAGGCTTATGCTGAGAGCCTCAGCTATGTCAGGGTCGTCGTCTATTACCAGAAACTTCACTGCGTCCTCCTAAGTCGCTTAGACGCCACTCCTTCATCCGAAGGAAGCGGTGCCACCCATGCGTCAGGGCAATCACCATGGCCATTAGCCCTAAGGCGGAGATGGCCCAAGAGATCCATTGCACAGTAGTGAGCTTGTAATCCAGGGTCACCGTTCCAGAGCCGGCGGGCAGAAAGGTCATTAGCAGGTTCTCATAGTTATAGATAGGCAAGGGCTTGCCATCAAGGGTGGCCTGCCAGTGGGGACTATAAGATTCGGAGATGATTACAGGACTATCCCGTCTTAGAAAATAGGTGATGTTCATTTGATCGTTCTTCCGGACGATGACGGCATCTTCAACTGCCGCGGGATACAACTGCTTGTTAGGGCTGCGCATATCCAAAAGGGTTTCAATCAATTGCTGGGCCTTTGGGTCTCGGTTTTCTAGTATGTGGGCAAATAGGTTCAGGCCCAGGAAGTAGGCCCTGCCTTGTCTGGTGTCGCTATACCCTAAAAGGGGGACCTCCTGGCCGTTAATGTCAACACTGGCTAGGCTGTGGGTTAGCCCGTCGTAGCTTACCTCGATCCAGGGCAAATCACCCAGCCTGAAGGGGGCCAAAGAAAGCTCGCCCCTCAGCTTGTCGGCTATCTCCGGAGAAAGG
>JAUYGE010000237.1 GCA_030690705.1 Dehalococcoidia bacterium
AGTATCACGCCGAGCAGCGCCGGGCAGTGAGAGAGGCGCCGCTACCCAGCTTGCTTCTGGAGACCGATTCCCCGGTGCGCTACGGCACGGAGATGAAGTACGCCTCTACCCCCAAAGATGTGCTCAGGTCCCTGAAAGCCGTAGCGGAGATAAGGGGCATGGAAGAAGCTGTACTGGCGGAGCAGACGACACGGAATGCGGTGCGGTTGTTCAAGATGGGGGTTTCAGACTGAGTCCTGAGATTGCTGCAACAGTTGTGCTTGCCTAGGGAGTAGCTGCTCTACCCGTCTCCTCCTCCACCTCTCCCCGTACCTTGCGGAAGTCCTCAGGCTTCCTCTTCGGCTTCACTGCCCCGTAGCCCGCCATCACGCGAGAGCCCACCGGCCGCAGGCGGATCTCCCCATCAACTAGCTCGAAGGCCACCTTATCCTTAGGCTTGATGTTCAACGCCCGCCTTAGCTTGCCTGGGATAGTGACCTGGCCCTTCGCGGTGACGGTGGTGAAGCGCTCAGTCATGGCACCGCCCTTCCTGGTAATACTGCCACACTTGCTCATTACCTGCAATGGCCAGCATGGCGTCCCCGAAGCTATAGAGGCGGTAGCGCTGGCGGATGGCCTCCTCGTAGGCACGCAGGATAAAGTCCCGGCCGGCGAAGGCAGAGACCAGCATCAAAAAGAGTGATCGCGAGAGCAGCTTTTCAGCGGAAAAGGTTCTCGAGCCATTTATAGGTTCTCTCGCTCCGGCGGCGTATTCCCCCGACCTCGATCCGTTTGTTCCCCCCATCAATCAGGTAGATTATCCGGATATCTCCGACCCTCAACCGATATATGTCGTCGTACAGCTTCTCGCACCCTTGCGGTCTAGGATCGGCCTCTAGCACCATGAGCTTAGCTATCACACGCTCGTGGTCGGTCTCTTGCAAGCTACCTAGCTCCCGCTGCACCCTCTTGCTTCGAAGCCTAACCTCGAACACGGGCCGCTCGCCGACGCTCATAATCCTTCAGGCTGATGGCTTCCTTCACAGGCGCTGAGAGGGACTCCTTCATGGACATCAAGTCCTCCAGGTCCTCCAGCTTCTTGAGCAGCGCCTCATATTCATCATAGCGTGCGAGCACGGCCTTGGGCTTGCCATACTGGGTGATGTACAGCGGCACTCCCTGTTCCTCCAGTTCAGCCATCAGAGCGCCAAGTTTTACCTTGAGTTCACTAACTGTGACAATGCGGGTGGACATTGATAGCATCCTCCTGGTGCATTTCTACAGTAATTGTACTATCCCTTGTGCTAAATTTCAACCATACTATAGCACCAGCATCGCATCCCCGAAGCTGTAAAATCGGTAGCGCTGGCGGATGGCCTCCTCGTAGACACGCAGGATGAAGTCCCGGCCGGCAAAGGCGGAGACCAGCATGAGAAGGGTCGTCCGCGGCAGGTGGAAGTTGGTCACCATGGCGTCCACTACGCGGAAGGGGTGACCGGGAAGGATGAAGAGGTCCACCCAGCCCTTCCAGGAATTGATGGGTAAAAGCGAGGAAACATGCTCCAGGAGACGCACCGTCGAGGTGCCCACCGCAATGACCCTCCGCCCTTCGGCCTTCGCCCGGCTGATCTCCAGGGCTGCCTGCCCGCCAATCTCACCGTATTCACGGTGGATGGGATGCTGAGAGGGGTCCTCCACCCGGACAGGCAAGAAGGTGTCCAGGCCAATGTGAATGGTGACGAAGGCAAGCTTCACCCCCTTGCCTTTCAGAGTCTCCAGCGACTCGGGGGTGAAATGAAGCCCGGCGGTGGGCGCCGCCGCACTGCCGTCCACCCGCGCGTAGACCGTCTGGTACCTGGACGGCTCGTTCAGGGGCTCGTGGATATACGGAGGCAGGGGCACCTCACCCAGCTCCTCCAGCCGGCTCTCGTCTGAGAAGCGGAGCAGGCGGATGCCGTTATCTCTCTCATCCACCACCTCCGCCGATAGGCCCGCCTCTACGGCAGCCTGACCGGTTCCCTTACCTACCATGATGACCGCCCCTTTCTTGAGGCGCTTGGCAGGCTTCACCAGGCATTCCCAGAGCCCCGGCTCCAGGCGGCGAAGCAGCAAGCCCTCCACTTTCCCTCCGCTGCCTGACCTCGTGCCATGAAGGCGTGCAGGCAAGACGCGGCTGTCGTTGAAGACCAAGAGGTCGCCGTAGTTCAAGTAGGAGACCATGTCATAGAAATGGCGGTGCTCCCAGGTGCCCGTGGCGCGGTCCAGCACCATGAGCCGGGAGCGGTCGCGCGGCTCCAATGGCGTCTGGGCAATCAGCTCAGGAGGCAGCACATAGTTGAAATCGCCCGTTCTTAAGATTGCTCAGTAACCTCTCACCGTTGTCCGCCTCATGCTTCGACAGGCTCAGCATAAACGGTACCTTCTTCTCAATTTACGGTTCTTCGTTTGGCAGCCCCAGCCCCATAGCCTCCCTGGCCAGGGACAGGGTCGTCTGGGCTTCCTTCCTGGCCTTCTCGGTCCCCTCGCGGACAATTTCGTCCAGCCTCTTACCCTGGTTAGCCAGCCCGGCCCGCTTTTCCCTCACCGGGTCCAGGAAGGCATTAAGAATCTCAGCCAGCCTCTTCTTAACCTGGACGTCGCCCACCTTGCCCAGGCGGTAGAGCCTCTTCAGCTCCTCCACCTCCGCCTTGTCAGGGTCGAAGGCATCGTAGTAGGTGAAGACGGGGTTCCCCTCCACATGACCAGGGTCGGTAGCATGGATACGCGTCGGGTCGGTGTACATCTGGCTCACCTTCCTCCGCACCGTGTCCATGTCATCGGAGAGATAGATGGCATTCCCCAGGCTCTTGCTCATCTTCGCCTTGCCGTCGATGCCGGGCAGCACGGGCACGTCGCCGATGAGCGTCGCCGGCACCGGAAAGACATGCTTATACAGGCGGTTGAACCGGCGGGCGATCTCCCGCGTCACCTCCAGGTGGGAGGCCTGGTCCTCTCCCACCGGCACAATGTGGGCACGCACCATCATTATGTCAGCCGCCTGGAGCACCGGATAGGAGAGAAGACCGAGAGAGGGCTGGCTTATCTTGAGGTCGTGCATGACGTCCTTCAGGGTAGGCACCCGCTGGAGACGGTTGACAGTCACCAGCATGATGAAGAAAGTGAAAAGCTCGGTCACCTCCGGGATTTCGGACTGGAGGTAGATGGTGCTCCTCGCCGGGTCAATGCCGGTGCTCAGGTAGTCCAGCACCAGCTCCCGCACATTCTCCCTCACCTTCGAAGGGTCCTCATAGGCCGTGGTCAGGGAGTGCAAGTCGGCGATGAGGAAGAAGCACTCGTATTCGTCCTGGAGCTTGATCCGGTTTTTGAGGCTGCCCACCCAGTGTCCCAGGTGCAGCCGTCCCGTGGGACGGTCCCCGGTGAGCAACCTCTTCTTCTTGCGGCCGTCCATAGTCGGTTGTTCCTTTCTATTCGTCCCCATGTATCCTGGCCTGCAACCGTTCATGCCCCCTATATCGGGGCACCACGAGGGATGACAATGGCTCGTTCTGTCATTCTGAGTTCGCGAAACGGAACGAAGAATCCACCGTTTCGTGGCACCGGGGCGGACCCTTCGGCCTCTTTCCCTTGGGGGAGGATGGCCTCAGGATGACATCATAATACCGAGTAAAAGCGAGCCATTATACTACGGAGGTCCGCTTCGCTTAAAGCCATGAGGCTCGCTTCACAGCAGGGGATGCTCGTGCATCGCCTTGAGCCGCCGCCACCGTCGCTC
>JAUYGE010000240.1 GCA_030690705.1 Dehalococcoidia bacterium
GTATATTGAAGGCGTCGCAGAAGCGGACGAAGCGGGCGCCTTTCACCGACGCGTCAATATCAATTACTCCGGCGTAGTAGTTTGGCTGCTGGGCTACTATGCCCACCGCCCGCCCGCCGAGTCGTGCGAAGCCCACGAGAAGATTCCGGGCGAAATGCTGATGCACTTCCAGGAAGTCGCCCCTGTCCACCACCAGCCTGATGACCTCGTGCATATCGTAAGCCTTGTCTGGCTCGCCGGGAATGATGTGGAGCAGTGCCTCTTCGGCGCGATCGGCACGGTCATCGGTCTCGACGAAGGGCGAGTCTTCCATATTGTTCTGGGGAAGGAAACTGAGCAGGCGGCGCACTCCCGCGAGGCACTCACTGTCATTCTCAGCTACGAAGTGGGCCAGGCCGCTCTTGGTGGCGTGGGTCATGGCGCCGCCCAGTTGCTCGTGGGTCACCTCCTCCGCGGTGACGGCCTTGATGACATCGGGGCCCGTGATATACATCTGGCCGGTGCCCTTGACCATGAAGATGAAGTCCGTGATGGCCGGTGAGTACACAGCCCCTCCGGCGCACGGGCCCATGATCACGGAAATCTGGGGGATGACGCCGGAGCACAGGGTGTTGCGCAGGAAGATATCGCCGTAGCCGCCCAGGCTGAACACTCCCTCCTGTATCCGGGCGCCTCCGGAGTCCTCCAGGCCGATGAGCGGCACGCCGCTCTTGAGCGCCATGTCCATCACCTTGCATACCTTCTGCGCCACGGCTTCGGACAGCGAGCCGCCCATGACGGTGAAGTCCTGGGCGAAGACGAAAACCGCCCGGCCGTCTATGAGACCGGAGCCGGTGACCACGGCCTCTGCCTGGAACTTCTCCAACTCGGCTCCCGGGCCTCCGCCCAGGGGCACGAAGGCGTCGAGTTCCTCGAAGGTGCCGGGGTCGAGCAGGAGGTCGAGTCTCTCGCGTGCGGACAGCTTCTTCTTGGCGTGTTGCTGGGCAAGACGCTGTGCTCCGCCGCCAGCTACGGCGCGCTCACGTATCTTATGCAGTTGTGCCATTTTATCTTGAGTGCTCATCTTGTCCTCGGGTCAGGGTCTTGAAGTGCGGGTGAAGGAGATTCGATATGTTACCATAAACCTATACGGGCAACAACTGGAGGACAACAACACTGGACGACAACGGTGGAGGACAAGACCCTTCTGTCATTGCGAGGAGTCCGCCTGCGGCGGACGACGAAGCAATCCGTTCGCCCTGAGCTTGTCGAAGGGTGAACACATCGTTCGGATGCCGTTGTGGTTCGACAGGCTCACCACGAACGGCATTAACCTCATCCCACGGAGGTTTGTGTTAGAATTAGGCTCGGACGCCAATGACAGAGAGCCAGCTTCAGGAGAGGGAATTCCCTTCGCCGGGGGCCGCCCCGCGGGTTATGCGTGTCAAGGGAAGAGAGTTTCGCTGGGGCGAGCGGACCTATATCATGGGTGTGCTCAATGTCACGCCGGACTCTTTCTCGGGTGACGGTCTTGGTGGCGACCTGGAGGCCGCAGTCAGTCAGGCCAGGCGGCTGGTGGATGAGGGCGCCGATATCCTCGACATCGGCGGCGAGTCTACCCGCCCCGATGCCTCTCGCCTTTCAACAGAGGAGGAGCTGAAGCGGGTTATCCCCGTTGTGGAGAGGCTGGCTGGCCTTCGCGTGCCGCTGAGCGTCGACACCTATAAGGCAGAGGTGGCCCGCCGGGCGCTGGATGCGGGTGCCGATATCATCAACGACGTCTGGGGACTGAAGATGGACCCCGGTCTGGCGAAGCTGGCAGCCGATAAGAAGGCGCCGTTGGTCATCACCAGCAATCAAAGGGACAGGGGGGACGGCCGGGTCCCGGATATTGTGAAGTCGGTCCTGGCGGACCTGAAGAGAAGCACAGGTGCGGCACTGGAGGCAGGAGTAGCCAGCGAGAACATCATCATTGACCCGGGCTTTGGTTTCGGCAAGACGCTGGAGCAGAACCTGGAGTTGCTGCGCCGTCTGGACGAACTGAATGGTCTGGGATATCCCATACTGGTGGGCACCTCGCGCAAGTCCATGATTGGCCTGCTGCTCGGCCTGCCGCCCGACCAGCGGCTGGAGGGTACGGCGGCCACAGTCGCCATCGGCATCGCCCGTGGGGCTGACATAGTGCGGGTGCATGACGTGCTCTACATGGCCAGGGTGTGCAAGATGAGCGATGCGATTATCAGAAGAAAGGCAGGAGGGTGAATGCCGACCGCTTACCTGGGACTGGGTTCTAATCTGGGAAACCGCCGCCATAACCTGGACCGGGCCGTCGAGGCGCTGGGCGAAAAGGGAAAGGTGAAGGTGAAGAGGCTGTCGTCGCTCTACGAGGCCGAACCTGTGGGCTTCGTCAACCAGCCCCTCTTCCTCAACGCTGTCTGCGAGGTGAGCACTCACCTTACCCCGCGCCAGCTCCTCGGCTTTATCAAGCAGACGGAGAAGAAGATCGGGCGGCTCCCGGGTCCCCGCAACTCTCCGCGAGTCATCGACATCGACATTCTCTTCTATGAAGGAGAGGTGGTCGAAAGCTCCTCCCTCACCATCCCCCATCCCCGCTTGACGGAGAGGGCCTTTGTCCTTATTCCTCTGGCCGAGATTGCTCCCGACATGCGCCATCCGAAGGCCGGGAAGACGGCGGTCGAGCTTCTGCTCGATGTTGAAGGAAAGGAGGGTGTGAAGATATGGGCAGGGTAAGACATGTATGAGATATCAGTGCGCCTGCATTTCGATGCCGCCCATAGCCTGAGGGGCTACCAGGGCAAGTGCGAGAGGCTTCACGGGCATCGCTACGAGGTGGTGGCGGGGTTGCTGGCGCCCCACCTGAACGAGATCGGCCTGGCCTACGATTTCCTCGAATTGAAGAAACAGCTTGGTGAGGTCATCTCACGGTTCGACCACAACAACCTGAACGAGATGTCTCCCTTCGACAAGCTCAATCCGTCAGCGGAGAATCTCGCCAGCTACATCTACGGGCAGCTCCAGTCCGCGATTGGCAAGGCGCCGGTGAAGATAGTCTATATCGAGGTGTGGGAGTCCCCCGAGA
>JAUYGE010000245.1 GCA_030690705.1 Dehalococcoidia bacterium
TTAATGTCAGGGTGCCGGTAGCGAGCAACCGGCAGCGGACCCAGAAACTAGCTGACGAGGACATACTGGCGTTGGCCCAGCTCGGCAAGAGAATCGAGGAGCACTACAAGTTTCCCCAGGACATTGAGTGGGCCAAAGAGGATGACCACATCTACATCCTCCAGTCCCGTCCGGTTACCACCCTGGACAAGACATCCGGGATCGGAGCTCTGCCGGAGATAACCGCTCCTCCTTTGCTGCAGGGGGTGGCCGCCAGTCCGGGGATAGCAGGCGGCCCGGTCAAGATTGTTTCTGACCCTTCCATGATAGATAAGGTGGCTAAGGGCGATGTTCTAGTGGCCAGGATGACGTCGCCGGATTTCGTTCCGGCGATGAAGCGCGCATCGGCCATTGTCACCGATGAAGGAGGGCGCACTGTTCACGCCGCCATAGTTAGCCGCGAGCTTGGCATACCCTGTGTGGTGGGCACCGGTCAGGCTACTCGGGTCCTGGGCGACCAGCAATGGGTAACAGTGGATGGCTCTCGGGGCAAGGTCTATTCAGGCAAAGTTGTTGATAGGAACTATGTCTTCACTCCTTCCTCTTCGGCAATACGGATTGAGACGAAGACCAGGGTCTATGTGAACCTGGCCGAGCCGGAGTTGGCGGAGAAAGTGGCTGCCCGCCATGTGGATGGCGTGGGTCTCCTGCGCGCTGAATTCATAATGGCGCAGATTGGAGAGCACCCGCTTTACGTCATCAAACAGGGCAGACAGAAGGAGTTTGTGGACCGTCTGGCCACCGGTCTGCTGACCTTTGCCAAGGCTTTTCACCCGCGCCCGGTGGTGTACCGCACCAGCGATTTCAAGACGAACGAGTACCGCAACCTGAAGGGTGGCGAGGAGTTCGAGCGGTTGGAAGAAAATCCTATGATCGGCTACCGGGGCTGTTCGCGGTACGTGAAAGAGATTGATGCCTTCAAGATGGAGATCGAGGCCATAAAGAGGGTGCGCGCGGAGTACAGCAACCTCTGGGTGATGATTCCCTTCGTGCGGACGATAGCGGAGATGGTACAGACAAAGGCGGTACTCGAGGCCGAAGGGCTGACTCGCTCCGAGAACTTCAAGCTCTGGATGATGGTGGAGGTTCCCTCCAACATCTTCCTGATAGAGGAGTTCATCGATACCGGGATTGATGGCATTTCCATTGGCTCCAATGACCTCACCCAGCTTATTCTGGGGATAGATCGGGATAATGCTCGGCTGGCGGAGAAATTCGACGAGCGAAATGAGGCGGTTCTGCTGGCCCTGGAGAAGGCTGTCAAGACGGCGGCCAGGAAGGGCATAACCGCATCCATTTGCGGGCAGGCGCCATCCGTATATCCTGAGCTTACTGAGAAGCTGGTGAGATGGGGCATCACGTCGGTATCCGTCAGCCCTGACATGATTGATAAGACCCGGCGGATAATCGCGGAAGTGGAGGCGAGGTTAGCTGGCTCTTCCTTCTGGGGTGGCGCCTCTGAAAGTGCCCACTAGCGCCGTGAGCTTATATGGTTCATCTCAAGGGAATCAGGGAGAGAGTCGAAGCCAGGGAGGAGAGCCTTTCTCCTTACGCCGTTAGAAGCAAGCTCTCTCGTGGCAGAAGCGAGTTGGAAGAGCCGTGTCCCATACGGACTGCCTTTCAACGGGACCGTGACCGTATCATCCATGCCAAGGCGTTTCGCCGCCTGAAGCACAAGACCCAGGTGTTTATGGCGCCTCTGGGTGACCACTATGTCACCCGCCTCACCCATACTCTGGAAGTGGCGCAGGTCGCCCGCACCTTATCCAGGGCCCTTAACCTCAACGAGGACCTGACCGAAGCCGTTGCCCTGGGGCATGATCTGGGACACACCCCCTTTGGCCATATCGGCGAGGAGGTGCTGAACGAGCTTCTCCCATCCGGGTTCAGGCACAATGAGCAAAGCCTGCGAGTGGTGGATATCCTGGAGAAGGAGGGGAGAGGACTGAACCTCACCTGGGAGGTCAGAGACGGTATCCTGAATCACTCGAAATCCGGGACGTATATATTGGGTGAATCGTGGGGGCCGGTCGGTACCCTGGAAGGCGAAGTGTGCAAGATAGCTGATGTAGTGGCCTATACCAATCATGATATCGGGGATGCCATCAGGGCTGGACTCATCACCGAGGAAGCTCTGCCATCTTCAGTGCACCGTTTGCTGGGAGCCTCTTCTTCGGCGCGGATCAACGCGCTGGTGAGTGACATCATCGACTTCTCGTGGGCGGCCAGTGGGCCAGATGGTGGGGAGCGCACGCCGGTTATTGGCATGAGCCCGTCCGTTCAGGAGGTCGCCGAGGAATTGCGGCGGTTTCTCTTTGAGCAGGTCTATGACCGTATTGCGCGCAGCCAGGAAACAGAGCGTGCCAGAACGGTGGTGAAGTCTCTCTGGTCTTTCTTTATGGAGCATGAAGAAAAGTTGCCAGAAGAATATAATTGCCGGCGGGAAAGCGTGGAACGAAGGGTGGCGGACTATATCGCGGGCATGACCGACCAGTACGCTCTGGGGCTGTCCGGGGGCCTGGTATCAGTGGAATAGTTCCGGGGAAGAGACTCGAAGCGAAGAACGATGAGCATCATCGAAGACATCAAGCACAAGGTAGACATCACCGAGGTGATCGGTGAGTCGGTGTCCCTTCAGAAGGCAGGGCGCAATTTCCGGGCCTTGTGCCCGTTCCATGCCGAGAAGCATGGCTCTTTCTTTGTGTTTCCTGACCGGCAGAGCTGGCATTGCTTTGGCAGCTGCGGCACGGGCGGCGACGTGTTTTCTTTCTTGATGAAGAAGGACAATATCGACTTTGGCACGGCATTGCGGCAACTGGCAGAAAGGGCCGGGGTAACGCTGGAGAGGGAGGAAGGGGAGCGGAAGGAGGATAAGGAAAGGGAGAAGCTATTCCAGATTAACGAGGCTGCGGCCGCCTACTATCACGATGTTTTGGTCAACTCCACGATGGCTAAGGGTAGCCGCAGCTACCTGAGTGGTCGAGGTTTCTCATCTAAGACAATTGACAGTTTCCAGCTGGGCTACAGCCCCGGGAGCGGTGATACGCTGCTGAAGTATTTGACCGATAAGGGATTCGCCGAGAGCGATCAGGTGGCGGTCGGGGTGGTGCTGGAGGGGGAGAGTGGTGGCAAACACGACCGGTTCCGCCACCGGCTGATGTTCCCTATACGGGATAGCAGCGGCCGCGTGATTGGCTTCGGGGGACGCGCATTCGGGGAAGCGCAGCCGAAATACCTTAACTCTCCACAGACCGCGCTTTTTGATAAGAGCAGCACACTGTATGGGTTTGACCGCGCCAGGGCGAGCATCAGAAAGCAGAACCTGGCGGTGGTGGTGGAGGGCTACCCGGACGTGCTGATGGCCCACCAGCACGGTTTCGAGAATGTGGTAGCTTCTATGGGCACGTCCCTGACTGAGAAACAAGTGGGTGCATTAAAGAAATTGACGACTAACCTGGTCCTTGCGCTTGATGCAGACGCCGCCGGTGAGGCGGCTACCCTCAGGGGTGTTGAAGTAGCTGCTCGATCCTTTGACCAGAAAACGGTCCCTATTCCGAACGCTCGTGGCGTGGTGGTGCTGGAAAATGTGCTGGATGCTGAAATAAGAGTAGCCATCCTGCCTCAAGGGAAGGATCCAGATGAAATCATTCTGGAGGAGCCTTCCCGCTGGGGCACGTTGGTGGATAACGCCGTGCCGATGGTGGACTACATCTTCGAGGCGGTAGCGGGCAAGTATGATTTGAGTCGAGCGGGCGACAAGTCCCTGGTGGTGAAGGAGTTGGGCCGGGTTGTCGACGGGATAAAGGATCCGATTCGGCACGCCCATTACCTGCAAAAGCTGGCCCGTCTGGTGAACGTTGATGAGCGTCTCATCCAGGCGGGGATAAGGGGTCAAGCCGGTCAGGACAGGAAAGAGCCGCGGAAGTCCGAGAGAGACGAGGCATCTTCTCCCCTATCCTTTCGCAGTCTGTTGGAGGAGCACTGCCTGGCGCTCCTGGTCCGGTATCCGGAGCTCCGGGGGTACTGCAAGGACGTTCCCTCGGACTACTTCGAGCAGAGTGAGAACCGTGAATGCCTCGGCTGGTTGCAGTCTGGTGGGGTGAATGTGGAGGAGCTTGACAAGCCTTTGAGAGAGCACCTGGAGAAGCTACATACCAGACTCATCCCGAATGAACGCGAGGGGGCGCTGAAAGATTGCATTTCGCGTTTGAAGGAGAGATTCCTGAGAAATGCGAAGGTGAGAGAGAACCTCAGTATTGAGGAGGCGATTGCGGCCGGCGATATCGACCAGTTGATCAGATTAGGGGAACAGGATGTAAAGTCATCTGCCAGTTTGCAAAAGGTCTTCATCGAGCGAAGTCATGGAGTTAGAGCAAAGACTAAAGGAAATCCAGCATGAGTGCCAAGAAGAAAAAAGAGCAGCCCTCGCCATGGTCACCAGAGGAGGGCAAGCCCCCCGTTGATGGGGAAGGCGAAACCCCATCGTGGCCTGAGGCCGTTGGCGTCAGTCCCACAGAAGAGGACATTGCCAAAGAGGCTGTGTGGGAGGAGGAGTCCGCGGAAGGAGACGAATGGATGGCTGGCCCAAAGCTCGCGGGAGGGCCAGAACTGGCCTTGGAGACGGCTATGCAGCTCGATAGTCCGGATGTGACGGATGACCCGGTTAGGATGTACCTGGGTGAGATAGGCAAGGTCTCGCTTCTCACTGGTGACGAGGAGAAGTCTCTTGCGAAGAGAATGGAGGGGGGTAGGTATGTTAGACGTCTTGAGGGGGAATGGCTATCGGAGCATGAGAAGGGACCATCTGTGGTAGATGTGTTCTCCGTCCTGCTGTGGCGTTTGCGAGATTCGGCCCCGGTTGTCAGTGCGGTGCAGAAGCAGCTCGGCGTAAAGGCGGCCACCCCTATTGACGCTATCTTCGAGCCCAAGCTGAGACACGTTGTTGAAGGGGAAATGTCTCCTTCGCTGGTGAAGGTGGTGGTGAAGAAGACCGGGCGAAATGAGAGCGAGGCCGAACAGGCGATAGTCAACCTTTCGTTGTTGACCAATCTTCTGTCCCGGGACGTGCTTACAGTGATAGGCGGGGTTCTGACCTGGAAGCAGTTGGACAAGATGGGCGGCATCGAAGGCATTCAGTCGGCGCTTCGCCCTCAGCAACGGATTCTGAAGAGGTATCTGGACCGGGTCAAGCACGAAGCCAACCGTTCTGAGAGACATCTTATTGAAGCCAATCTGCGGCTGGTGGTCAGTGTAGCCAAGAAGTACATTGGCCGCGGAATGGCGTTGCTGGACCTTATCCAGGAAGGTAACATCGGGTTGATACGGGCTGTGGAGAAGTTCGACTACAGGCGCGGTTACAAGTTCAGCACCTATGCGACCTGGTGGATCAGACAGGCCATAACCAGGGCCATTGCGGACCAGGCACGCACCATCCGCATACCGGTCCACATGGTGGAGACCATCAACAAGCTGCTGCGTGTGAGCCGCCGTCTGGCTCAGGAATACGGGCGGGAGCCCAGCCATGATGAGATTGGCAAGGGGATGGAGATACCGAGGGATAAGGTCAAGGAGATTGTGAAGGTCTCTCAGGAGCCGGTGTCGCTGGAGACGCCCATCGGGGAAGAGGAAGATACCCATCTCGGTGATTTCATTGAAGACCGGACCGCTTTGCCGCCGGCCGACGCGGCTTCAAGGCAGTTGCTAAAGGAACAGATAGAGGATGTGCTAGGCACTCTAAATGCCAGAGAGAAGAGGGTGCTGGAGTTGAGATTCGGTCTGGAGGATGGGCGGAGCCGGACCCTTGAGGAGGTGGGACGCGAATTCGGCGTCACGAGGGAGAGGATACGGCAAATCGAGGCCAAGGCACTCAGGAAACTGCGACATCCGTCGCGAAGCCGGAAACTCAAGGATTACCTGGAGTAGTAGTAGAGCGTTCTCACCAAATAGAACCGGAGCTTAGCGGAAGAAGGGAAATGGCTTGCCGCCCTTCTTGGCGTTGAACTGCTTGAGCAGTTTTTGCATTTGAAAGAACTGGTTCAGGAACTGGTTGATATCCTGGGGGGTTGTGCCGCTGCCGCGGGCGATGCGTTTCTTTCTGCTCCCGCCGATAATGTCAGGATGGCGGCGCTCTTCGGGGGTCATCGAGTTAATTATCGCTTCCATCTTTTTCAGTTGCTTTTCCTGCTTGTCCTGCATATCCGGCGTCAGGCGGCCGGCGACCTTGCTGAAGCCGGGAAGCATCTCGGCAAGCTGGCTCAGAGAACCCATCTTCTTGACGGCCTTAATCTGCTCGAGGAAGTCCTCGAGGTCGAAGCGCGCGGAAGATAGCTTCTTCTCCATCTCCTGGACGCGTTTCACATCGAAGCTCTTCTCTGCCTTCTCGATGAGCGTGAGCATGTCCCCCATACCCAGGATTCGTGAGGCTAATCGCTCAGGGTAGAAGACTTCAAGGGCGTCCAGTTTCTCCCCGAGGCCGATGAACTTCACGGGGACGCCGGTAACAGCCCTGATGGACAATGCAGCTCCGCCCCGGGCATCTCCATCCAGCTTGGTCAGGATGAGTCCGGTCAGCCCGACCCTCGCATGGAATTCCTCGGCGACGCGCACCGCGTCCTGGCCGGTCATGGCATCCACGACAAGGATGACTTCAGCCGGTTTCAGCGTATCCTTGATCTGGACCATCTCGATCATCATGTCCTCATCTACATGCAGGCGCCCCGCCGTGTCCACGATTAACCAGGACACAGCCAGCTCTCTGGCTCTGTTGACGGCATCGCGGCAAATCTCCGGAGCGGTTGAACCCATCTGTCCGGCGAAGACCGGGACCTGGAGTTGCTGTCCCAGAGTAACAAGCTGCTGGACTGCGGCAGGACGGTGGACGTCAGCGGCCACGAGCAGAGAGGAGTGTCCGGATTGTCTGAGTTGGAGAGCCAGCTTGGCGGCCGTGGTGGTCTTGCCGCATCCTTGCAGGCCAACGAGCATCACGGGCGATGGAGGAACTGGCGAAGGTGTCAGGCGGCTGGGTGTCTGTCCCAGGGTAGAGATGAGCTCTTCGTTGACGAGCTTGATCACTTGCTGGGCCGGCGTGAGGCTCTCCAGGACTTCGGCTCCCCGAGCACGGTCGCGGATCCGGTCGGTGAAGCTCTTGACCACTTTGAAATTGACATCGGCCTCCAGCAACGCCAGGCGAACCTGGCGCAACGCTTCGTCGATGTCATTATCGCTTAGTTTGCCCTTCGCGCCGAGTTTGCGGAATACCTCGGTGAGCCTTTCGGTCAGAGTCTCAAACATATCATCCTCAAACCTGCATTCTAGGAGAGTCGGGCGATAGCGTCAAGCTGAGAGTCACCAGGAAGTTGTTATGCTACAATAGGAATCGGTATGTTAGTGCTGACCTGCTTGGGCTTCGAGAGCTGAAATGATACCATTGCTACTTACCCTGCGAAATTTCATGTGCTACCGGGAGAAGATGCCTCCCCTTTCCTTCGAATCCTTCCACCTCGCCTGTCTTTCCGGTGCGAATGGCCACGGCAAGTCAGCGTTGCTTGATGCTATCACCTGGGCGTTGTGGGGGGAGTCACGAGCTAAGGATGATGACGAACTGATTCACCAGGGACAGATCGAGATGGAGGTAGACTTCGAATTTGCGGTGGGCGAACAAAGGTATCGCGTAATCCGGAAGCATGCCATGGCGGGGCCGAGGCGCACAAGACAGGCCAGTTTGGAACTTCAGGTGGCCACACCGGAGGGATTCAAATCCATCACCGGAGACAGCCGTCAGCAAACACAGCAGAAACTGCTCGACCTGCTGCGCATGGACTATCAGACGTTCATCAATAGCTCGTTCCTGATTCAGGGTCGGGCAAATGAGTTCTCTCTGAAACAGCCCGCCCAGCGAAAAGAGGTGCTGTCCAGCATCCTGGGCCTTTCCTTCTACGATAAAGTGGGTGAAGGGGCGAGAGAGATGGCGCGGTCAAGGCAGGGAGAAGGGGAGAACCTGGAGAAGTCCATTGCTGACATAGATGTTGAGCTTGGCAAGAGGGATGAGTACGAGAGCGAGTTCGAGAAAGCCAGAGTACACGTGCAACGGTTGGAGGGCGAGGTACAGGCCAGAGAGGCGGAGCTACATAAGTTGCGTAGCGAGCGGGATAGTCTGGAAGGCGGGCGCGTAACGCTCCTTGAGACGGAGAAGAGGTTACATAATGACAGCTTGGAGTTGATCCGACGGCAGGGGCAGGTGAAAGAGCATCGCTCGAAAATTGAGGCCTACGAAGGACTTCTGCAGGAGCGCGAGCGGCTTGAAAGGGGTTATCAGCAGTTTCTGGCGGCCAGGAAGTCTGTTGATGAATGGAACGAGAGGCTTCAGCAGTATACGAGAGTGAGAGAAGAAGTAGTTGTCCTAGAGAAGGAGATAGCCCGGGCGCGGGAAGATGTGGCCGCTGAGGTCAAGATATCCAGGAGCTGGTTTTCCCAGGAGAGCGCGAAATCCGCTCAGCTGCCGGCGTTCGAGAGACAACTGGCGGAGTTGAAGGCCCAGTTGGAAGGTCTGACTCACTCTGAGGAAGCGCATCGGCAGAAGAACCTGAGAATGCAGGAGCTGCAATCTCATGTCACAGGCTTGCGCTCCGAATCCGTCCGGCTGGGGAGGGAGACGAAGGCGGTTCAAGAGAAACTGGCCCTGTTGCTTCACGGCGAGGCTCGGTGTCCGTTATGTGAGACCGAGTTGGGAGTGGATGGGATTGGGCGGCTGGAGAGCAAGTATCGCGATGAGTTGTTATCCGGGTCAGAGGCCGTGAAGGCCAATTTGGCTGAGCAGCAAGGCCTGTCGGGGCAGCAAGAGGAGATAGCCCGCGAGATCGGTCAGCTGGAGAAGCTGATAAGCCGGCAGGTAGAGAACAAGCAGCGAGCGGTTCTGATAGAGAAGGGGATTCATGAGGCTGGCGAGGCGTCTGGGAAGGCGGTGGAGTGGGGAAAGAAACTGGCGGGGTTGGAGCGTGTTCTGGAAATGAGGGACTACGTGCATCCCCAGCAGACAGCATTGAGGGAACGCGAGTCGCAACTGGGAGAATTGGGGTATGACAACGGCAAGCACGGGGAGGCGCAAAAGTTGCTGAAGAAGTGTGAGGGATACGAGGCGGCATACCGGGCGCTGGATGAGGCTGATAAGGTCTTGCCTCAGGTAAGGCAATCGCTGGGGATGGCTGAGGAGGAGGTTGCCAGACTTGAGCGCGAGATGGAAAGCGATAGCGTGAGAGTGGAGGTCTTGAAGAAAGAGTTGTCATCTCTGCCGCAAG
>JAUYGE010000246.1 GCA_030690705.1 Dehalococcoidia bacterium
CACCATAGTCGTCTGGCACCTCTACGGGGCCCACCTTGCCCCGGACAGGTTCCCGGCGGATACCAGCATCTTCACCGGCAAGATATCACGGGAAAGGGCCTTGAAGGAGCACCCGCTGGAATACGGCGTGGTCGCCAGCGCCCCCCACAAGCCGGCGCCGCAGGCCAAGCCGGCGGCAGAGCCGCCGCGCTGAATCCGCCACTCCGTTCTCTCCCCCCTCGCGGGGGAGTCCCGATTCACTTCGTTCATACGGGATTCCGTATGAGTGTAACGAATCGGAAAGTTAGAGAGAGGGGGACCTTCCCACGCAACTCACCCTCTCCCTACATCCTCTCCCGTCAAGGGAGAGGGAACGAAACGCCTCTCGGCTGTATAATATCCCCGTAATGGCAGCTTTCACCACGGACATGACCGGCTACATGGCCGCCACCGTCTTCTACTCCCTGGTCACCGCCCTGGTGGTGGAGGCCCTCATCAGAATCTGGTCCATCCACAGGCCGTCAACGAGGTTCAAGTTCCGCCTCCTCGTCCTGTTCCTGCCACTCCTGTACTGGCCTGCCTTCCTCCTGGCGTTTCCCCAAAGACAGGGCGATGTCTTCCGCCAGGGCGCGGCTCTGCTTAACCTGAAGCAGTGGTTGGACCTGCCGGTGGCCGGGACCATGCCCTTCCGGTACGGGCTCCTTCTCCTGCTCGCCTCGACGACGCTGCTCTTTCTTGCCCAGGAACTGGCGCCCACGTTGCACACCTGCCTGGCCCGGCGTCACAGACAGGAGAGCCGCCGCATGGAAAAGGGGCAGCATCCGGGACTGCATGCGGCGCTGGCTGAAGTAAGTCAGAAAATGGGGCGGCCCGCGCCGCCGGTGCTGGTGGCAGACCGGCAGGCGCCGGCGGTGTATGTCGCCGGTGCAGCGAATCCGACTCTGGTAATATCATCACATTTGCTGGAAGCACTGGACGGAGACGAGTTGCGCGGTGTCCTGGCCCACGAGCTGGCCCATCTCCGCCGGCGGGATAGCTGGTGGGGATGGGCGCTCCTGGTGATTCGAGTTCTCATGTTCTACAACCCGGTAGCCCTGCTCGTCTCCCGCCAGCTGGTTCAGGACAACGAACAAGCGTGCGACGACGTCGCCGTCTCGGCGACGGGGCAACCTCTGGCCTTTGCCGCCGGCCTCATCAAGGCGTTCCAGGCCGAGAAACCCGAGTCCCCTGCGAAGGCGCAGGGAAGGAGCGGGAATCTCCGCTCCCGTGCCAGCGCCATGTACGACCATGCCAGCCTGGCGACTGTGAAAAAGCGAGTAGCCAGACTGCTGAATCCCCCTCCCGTCGAGGACTCGCCCTACGAGAATATCCGTCTGGTAGTGGTATCATCCATGCTGGCTGTCCTGCTGTTCTTCGTTGTTTAGGAGACACGTTTGAGCAAACAAGACGCAACCGGCCGGAAGGCCTCATTTGGCAAAGAGATGCCCGGAATACTCCTGCCGCCGGCATTGCTCATGGGCTTCGCAG
>JAUYGE010000259.1 GCA_030690705.1 Dehalococcoidia bacterium
CGGCAATGTGATTTTGTTGAGCAATACACAATTGTCATTCTGAGCGTTAGCGAAGAATCCGCCCCCCTGGTTTCGGATTCTTCGTCGTCCGCCTCAGGTGGACTCCTCAGAATGACATCATGACCGGGTGATTATATCATGCCCCCGATTCCATTGACATGTCTCGTATGGCCGCATATCATTGGGCCGAAAGGAGGCGAGGAATATGGAAACCTTCTTTGGCACATTGCACTTACCCGGGGCGGACAGTCCGTGGAACGTGGAGGTGAGCATCGACTGGCTGAAAAAGGAAGTATATATCAAGATTCCTGAGGCCCCGAGCCATATCAAGGAGTGGAGTGGGGTATTCGTGCAGACCCTCCAGAACCAAGAAGCCGCCTTCCGTACCAAGGGCTTGCCGGGAGCGGTGGCCCACTGGTGGCACCTCTTTCGCAACCTCCAGGGTGGCCTGTTCGGCCTTATTCTGGCCTTGCCCGATAAGAAGGGAATATGGACGCAGTGTTCGTTTACGCTTGATAAGGGGAGCCTGCCGGACTGATTGAGAGAAGGGGGAGTACATGGACTACGATGCTTTTCTGGCGCTGGTGAAGAAGAGGCGGAGCATCCGCCGCTTTAAGCCCGACCCGGTCCCTGACGAGTATGTGGACAAGATTATCGAGGCGGCCCGCTGGGCGCCGTCCAGCGCCAACTCCCAGCCGTGGGAGTTCCTCGTCATCAGGGAGAAGGAGACCAGGGACAAGATTGTCGACCTGATAGATGCGACGAAGGCAGAGACCTATCGCATGGAGCAGACCAGGGAGGAACGACTGAGACATCCCGGGGGGCGTTCCGCCGCTCCTGAGGAGGCGCTTCGCCAGGCGCCGGTGCTCATCGTTGTCCTCGGCGACCCGAGGATGAAGGAGGCCTCAATCCTGACAGCCGTTCATAACCACGGCGACGCCAACTTGAACACCAGCCTGGCCAATGCCTTTATCTACATGCACCTGGCGGCGGCCAGCCTGGGTCTCGGCTCACGCTATGTCAGCTCTACCTCCAGCCCGTTCGTTCAGGCCATGATGAAGGACTTGCTGGGCATACCGAAACAGCTGGAGATCTATGATACTATAGCGCTGGGCTTTCGGGCCGGTGAGCCCAGACCGCGCCTGGTGCGGGAGAAATCAGAGTTGGTCCACCGCGGCCGGTATGACAGGTCGAAGTTCAGGTCGGACAAAGAGGTTGAGGACTTCATCGCCCGTATCCACCGCGACCGCATTGCACCGGCGCCGGGAGCCTGAGGCTGACTGGCAGTCAGCTCTAGCTCCTGCCCTCGGCAGAGAATCGCTTTGTCGCGGTGAAGGAGCCATGCCAGCTATGATACCAGATTGCCCCGTCGTAGCCATTGACGCTGAGCATTCCTTCTACCTTGCCATCCCGCAGTGTGTGCAGGGTGTAGTATCCGTAGAAGGCATCAGCTTCAGCTAAGGTTAAGCCGGCCATGTTAGTGTTCAGGTATTGCTGAGCTGCTTTTGCTGCTTGCTCAGCGCTGACAGGCATTTTGGCACCGGGTTCGCCATATTGCTTGCCCATCATCCCCGCCATCATCCCATATTTGGTGTTCCACATCATGTTGGGCCCCATCTCCGGAGAGACCTGACCGTTATACTTGTCAATGAGCAGCTCCATGGCGTGGGTGCCGGTGTCTTTCTCTTCTATCTCAGCATAGAAATTCCCGGTGAACTCCATGACCTCCTTTAGTTCCAGCCTTCCGCCGTAAGCCTTCAGGTAAAGGCGTACGGAATCAGCGGCCTGGTCAATGGTGAGCGGCCTGGCTGAGGGATTATACGGGCTATTTGGTCCATATGGGCCCTGCTGTCCCATCATGCCGCCGCCCATCATCCCCCCCTGTCCTCCCATCATTCCCCCACCCATGCCTCCGGGACCGTACTGGTAGGGCTGCTGGTAGGGCGACTGCCCCGTACCTGGCACACAGGAAGCCAGGGCCAGCAGGGCCGCCAGGCCCAGGGCGGGGAGCAGGAAGTATATCTTCTTCATGGCGCGTCTCCTTCTTGATGACGGTCGAGTCTCACACCAGGTCCTTCTTCTTTTCTTCGTATTCCTCTTTGTTGATCTCTCCGCGGGAATAGCGCTTCCTCAGTATCTCCAGGGCTGAGTCCGACCGGCTTGAACTGGAGTCCGAGGGGCCTGTCCAGTTAGTCCCGCGGACGAGGGCGATGATGCCCCAGATGACCAGTACCCAGAACAGCACCATTAGAATGGGCCCGAACCACCCGAGCAGCCCGAAGCCGCCCATCATCCCTGGTCCCATCATGCCCCCACCGTACCCTCCTGAGGCGCCGCCCCAGATGAGGGACGGCACAATCATGAGCAAGAGGAGCACCCCGGCAATAATCAGCACTACCTTTGTCGTTTGGTTCATGGTTCTTCTCACCTTCCTTTATACCGGGCTGTCGGAGGGTCTTTGCCTCTCCTCAGTCCTTCTATCTTCATTCTAACCTGAAATTGTGAAGGACGTATGAAGGTATTATGGATATCCAGTGTTTTTTAGCGCTGTGAGCATGATGAGAGTCAAAATGGCCATCACATCTAGCCCGGAAGGCACCAGCTTGCGGCAGGCTCTCCACCTGTGGTCACACTAAGGCTTCCAGTTGCTCCTGTTCCAGCTCTCTGCGCTCTTTATGATAGCGTGGGGAGGGAGGTTCCAGATATACGCGGGGCTCCGGGTAAGCATAAAAGTCCCCCGAAGCGTAGGCAGCCATACCGTCGCCCGTCTCAAGGTAACATGAGCCCTTGCCGTCGAACCTGCTGGACTTGTCTTCTCCCCTGATCTGGGCCGCTATGTTCTTCGCCACCACACGGCTCTGCTCATTGGCAAATACCCATGCCTTGGGCAGGAAGAGGCCGGTCGGGTTGGGCTGCCGAATGGATGTCACATCTCCAAGGGCGAAAACGCCGGCGTAACGCGTCTCGAGGGTATCGGGGGCGACAGGGATCCACCCCGTTTCATCTGTCAGGCCGGCCTCCCGCACCACCTTAGGCGCCGCGTGGGGCGGTATGCCTATCAGCAGGTCGAAGGACGCCTCGCTTGCCTCAAAAACAATCTTGCGCGCTCCACTCGCCACCCTTTGTACCTTGTGTTGGGGGTAGTACTTGATGTCCCGCTCCTTCAACATGCCGGTGACGGCGTTGCCCGTCTCTGGGCCGGCGGCTGGCATAGGCCGTGGCTCCGGGGTGTAGATGGATATCTCCGCCGCCTGTCGCTTTCCCTTGCCCTGGAAGGCCGTGTCCATCAGGAAGGCAGCCTCGTAAGGCGCCGCCGGACAGGAGAAGGGGGTGCGACAAATCAGCACGACGGCTCGTCCCCCATCAAACTCTTGCAGGGCCCTGTAAACCATAAGAGCCCCGTTTGAGTCGTACAGGTTAAGCGCCGATTCGGCAAAGCCAGGTATACCGCTTTCATCTTGTTCGGCGCCCAGAGCGATAATCAAATAGTCGCCCTCCAGCGTCCCGGAGGAAGCGCGCACCTTTCGCGCCGCCGGGTCTATCTCCAGGACCTCGCCGCGTACCCATTCAATGCCTTTGCGCGCCAGCCCGGCAAGTTCACGCTCCCCCTCACGCCGGTCCTTCATCTCCCCAACCATGAGCCGCATGTTGAAAGCGCACATGTAGAAGGTGCTCTGTCTCTCGACCACAACTATGCGGTGCTCGGGTGGCAGCGCTCTCCGCAGTTGGTTCGCTACGGCCAGACCACCGAAACCGCCACCCAGGATCACTATAGTTTTGTTTGGCATGTTTTCCTCCAGCTTGGTTTTCAGTTCAAGGAAATTGCCTTCAGCGGGCAGGCTTCAATGCACTTGGCGCAGCCGTTGCACATTCCCGCACTGAGGAAAGGCACCTCATGCGGCTCTTCCTGGAAGATGGCCTTCACCGGGCAGTGCTTTCGGGCCTGGCAGATGCCTCTGTCGCACCGCTCGGGCTGGCAGTTCTCGATTCTAAGAAAGGCTTTGGGCATGGGTCGGTCTTGCGGCGTCCGTGGTCCTCGGCTATCCGAAGGTGACCACCTTATCCGAATCGGAAATCATCTCCACCAAATCTGACATGGTGGAGATGGGGCAAACTTTCGCCTCCTGATGCCTTCGACTGAGACAGGTCCCGCAAGCTCCAAGGGTCCCGCCGCTCTGAGAGAACTTGCTCAAGCCGTCTGGAATGTCGAAGTCCTCGTCCTTGATGTTCTCCATCTCCACGCCACTCCCAAGAAGGAACATGTTGACCTCATTTCCTTTGCTGAGCGCCTCATTGCCCAGACGCAAGGCGTTCCATGCAGTTTCCGGGTCGTTCGTGTTGAGCACAATTCCCAGCTTCATTGTCCCTTTGCCTCCAGCGTGTCTGTATGGATATTATTTATCGCCATCAATGGACCTCCTGATTAACTTGTTCTGCCCTGGACTAGGGCGCCATCCTGCCGGAGTTGCTCGAAGAGTATCTCCCGCAACAGGTCGAAGGCCTGAAGGAGCTTGGGGTTGGCTATGCGGTAGTAGACCATGTTTCCTTCCTTCCGCGAGACCAGGATGTGGCGTTCCCTCATCATGGCCAGGTGCTGGGAAAGGTTAGCCGGTAATATTGCCAGCTTCTGGCCAAGCTCGCCGACACTCATCTCCCTATCGCGAAGTACATCTATCAACTCCAGCCTCTTGGGGTGGGAGAAAGTCTTGCACATCTCTGCGTGGTAGGAGTAAATCAAGTCTTCCATAGCAATTCCTATCAAGCAATAGCAGTAACTTTAGAATATTCTAAAGTACCTACTATCATAGCATTGGCTCTGCCCCGGGTCAAGTTCAGTCGGTTGCCCGGTCCCGCAAGTCCTTGACACGACCTATGGCCGGAGGATAGGATTCTTTCACCCCGGTGACACTCCCCATTTCTGTGGAGGTGCAACGATGACGACGCTCGTTTTGGACACTCAGAAGACAGCCATGCTCTTCTTCGACATGCTCAACGTCTACTGCCGGCGCGGCGATGAGGCGGCCTTGAAGCGGACGGCCGTGCAGATTGCCAACTGCGTGCGGCTGATGGAAGCGTCCCGGCGGGCGGGAGTGCCCATCTTCCACGCCAAGGGAGAACACCGGCCTGATGGGGCGGACACGGCGTTCCTGCTGACCGATGCCGATTACAGCCTGAAGCCCTGGGCCGACCCTATTCATCCGTCGTGGGCCCTTCCCAAGGCGGTGCGCGGGAGCTGGGAGGGTGAGGTCATCGACGAGCTTAAGCCCCAGGCCGGCGACTATGTCATCCCCAAGCAACGCTGGAGCGCCTTCTATCAGACCAACTTGGAGCTTTCCCTACGCAACCGGGGTATCAACAACATTATCCTGGCAGGGGGTTCCACAGATGTGGGTATCGCCGCCACCGCTTACGATGCGAGGGACAGGGACTACAATCTGGTGATAGTGAGTGACGCGTGCTCGACGGCCCACCTGGAGGCCAACCACCGGCAGTTTATGGACTACATCTTCCCCCGCATGGCGCGGGTGCGCACCACCGAGCAGGTGCTGGCGATGTTTTCCGCCCGCGCCTAGACTTAAGAGAGACGAAGGAGGTGGTTGACCGATGGAAAAGAAGCTGCCGGATATGTGGAAGCACATACCCAACCTCTCCCTGGAGGAAAGGGACGCCCGCTGGGAGAAGATTCGAGCGAGGATGTCCGGGGCAGGGCTCGATTGCTTGCTGGTTTGGAGTGGAGGCGGCGGGCACATCGACAATATCAGGTACGTGGCCCATGTGGGCGTGCCCGGCATCTGCCTCTTCCCGTTGAAGGGCGAGCCGGTGGTCTTCTCGGCGCGGCTGCGCTCGTACTATTACATCAAGGCGCAACACCGCTGGGTGCAGGACGTTCGCCCCGGTCCGTCACCCGCCAATGTGGCCAGGGCGCTGGCGGAACTGGGTCTGGAGAAGGGGAACATCGGCATCGTGGGCTTCGGTTCGAGCCGGTTCCGGCATTCCCCCGATGTCATCAACTATCGTTCCTACAAGGGGCTGCTCGATGCCCTGCCCGGAGCCACTCTGGTGGATGCCGGCTGGCTGCTGGACGAGGCGAGGATGCTCAAGAGCGCCGGGGAGATAGAGTTCCTTTACAAGGCCGCCGAGCTGGCCTACAAGATGTTTGAGGCCATGGTGAGCTCAGCCCGGCCCGGAGTCAAGGAGTGTGAGGTCTACGCCAACATGCTTCACGCCAGCCTGGCCAACGGGGGCGACGATGAGATGATTCTGCTGGACTCCGGCAACCCGCCCCTCCTTCACGGTAAGGGGCCTCCATACACCACGCGCCCGCTGGAGAAGGGCGATATCATCATCGTCGAATATCATGCGAACTACGGCGGCTATCTCATCGCCGTAGAGCATTCCCTGTCTCTGGGGAAGCCGAAGAAGCAGTTTCGGGAGATCCACCGGGTAAGTGAGGAATGCTACCACCAGGGAGTTTCCGTGATGCGGCCCGGTGTGGCCTTTGAGGAGGTGATTCAGGCTTTCCGGGAGCCGGCTGACAGAGCGGGCATGGCCTACATCGAGCTGGGTGTTTGCGGGCACGGCCTGTCTTCGCCGGAGTTCCCGAGCTGCGTCTACGGTGGCAAGGGAGGCGTCTTGCATGAACACGGGCTGGCCCAGATAGCTCCGATAAGGCTGCAGGAGAACATGGTCTTCGGCATCAACGTGGACCTTCACAATCCGAAATTCAGCACCGATACCGGCCTGATGCTGGGGGATACCATCTGGGTCTCCGCGGATGGTCCCAGGCAGATGACCCGCATTCCGGTGGAGTTCACTGTAGTATAATAGCTGTTCTACAAATCATTGACAGGAGACGTTCGGATGAGCATCAGGATCAAGGACAATGTTACCTGGGTCGGCAAGGTGGACTGGGAGCTGAGGAAGTTCCACGGCGAGGAATACTCTACTCACCGCGGGTCTACATATAACTCATATCTGGTCCGGGACAAGCAGACGGTACTGATCGACTCCGTCTGGTCACCTTACGCCGAGGAGTTTGTCCAGAACCTGAGAAACGAGATTGACCTCAAGGATATCAGCGCCATCATCGCGGCCCACGCGGAGCCCGACCACAGCGGGTCACTGCCTGAGCTATTGAAAGCCATACCCGGCACCCCGGTCTACTGCACTGCCAACGGAGCTAAGTCGCTGAAGGGACACCATCATGAGGACTGGAATTTCAAGCCGGTGAAGACGGGAGACCGGCTGAGCATCGGGTCCAAAGAGCTCATCTTCATAGAGGCGCCGATGCTGCACTGGCCGGACACCCTGTTTTCCTATCTTACTGGGGACAACGTCCTCTTCAGCCAAGATGCTTTCGCTGAGCACTACG
>JAUYGE010000267.1 GCA_030690705.1 Dehalococcoidia bacterium
ACGGGTATTTGAGGTCGGAGCACGGGGTGCACCGGCTGGTGCGCATGTCCCCTTTCGATGCCGACCATGCGCGCCATACCTCCTTCGCGCTGGTGGAGGTGTTGCCCGAGGCGGAGGCCGATGTGGACCTGAAGATCAACCCCGATGACTTGAAGATGGAGTTCTATCGCTCCAGCGGTGCGGGGGGGCAGAATGTGCAGAAGGTGAGTACCGCGGTGAGGATCGTCCACAAGCCCACCGGCCTGGTGGTCACCTGCCAGAGCGAACGGTCCCAGCACCAGAACAAGGCCATCGCCTTGAGACTCCTCTACGCCCGGCTTCTGGAGCTGGAGCGGAAACAGAAAGAGGAGGAGAGGGCCCGTATCAAAGGGAAGCGCATCGACGCCGCCTGGGGCAATCAGATAAGGAGCTACGTCCTGCACCCTTACCGGATGGTGAAGGACCACCGTACCGGCTATGAGACGGGTGACACTGAAGCTGTTCTCGGCGGCGGGCTGGATGAGTTCATCGGCGCCTATCTTAGGGCAAGATTGGGTGAGGAGAGCGGATAAATGACCGGGAGAGGAAGGTTCATGAGAAGGATTGCTATCTTACTTCGCGTAGTGGGGTTAGCCGCAGTAGCGCGTATCGTTCCCGCGAAAGCGGGAATCCAGAAGAGCCCTGAATTCCGGGTCAAGCCCGGAATGACAAGCCTTGTGAGACTCGTCCTATCCGGTGTGGTCCTACTTTCTGTCCTCGTTTCTGGTCTCGTCCCCGCACCAGTGGAGGCTCAAGATATTGCGGTGCTGTCTTCCAGCGCGGTGGCCTCGTTCCCGCTGTCCCTTGAGTTCAAATTCAGGGCGCAGAGCAGCGCGGAAATCAATTTCGTGGCCCTGCATTACCAGGTGGAGAGGTTAAACTATGCCAGGGTGACCAGTGAGGTGAGGCCGAGGTTCAAGCCGGGCCCCGCAGTGGAGGCGACCTGGCGATGGGATATGAGGCTGGGCAGCCTGCCGCCTGGAGCGCGCGTGAAGTATTGGTGGACTGTTGGCGACGCCTCTGGGCGCAAGCTGGTGACCGAGGCGAAGACCTTTGAGTTCAATGATGAGCGTTATAAATGGAAGAGTGTCACCGCAGGCTCGGTGACACTCTCCTGGTACGAGGGCGACGAGGCTTTCGCCCGCGAACTGTTGAACTCGGTGCAGGCCAGTCTTGACAGATTGGGCCGCGATATGGGCGCTAAACTGGAAAGACCGGTCAGGGCTTTCATCTACGCCAGCGGTCGGGACTTGCAGGGGGCGCTGGTCTATCCCGTGGGGTGGGAAGGCGGCGTGGCCGTCAGTGAATTCGGCACGGTGATGATCGGCATCTCGACCAGCGAACTCGCCTGGGGCAAGCGGGCCATCGCTCACGAGATAACGCATCTTCTTGTCGGCCAGGTGACCTTCAGTCCCTATGCCGACCTCCCTATCTGGCTCAATGAGGGCCTGGCGATGTACGGCGAGGGGCCGCTGGAGCAAGGCTATGCATCGTTGCTGCAACAGGCTATTTCTCAGAAGACCCTTATCTCAGTTCGCAGCCTCTCGGCCCCATTTTCAACCGACCCCAGGCTGGCACTACTTTCATACGCTCAGAGCGAGGCCCTGGTGGAGTTTCTCTTGACGAAGTATGGTCGGGACAAGCTGCTGGCACTGCTGGACACCTTCAAGCAGGGAGCTACTTTTGATGGCGCCCTGAAGTCGGTTTACGGCTTCGACCTGGATGGGCTGGACAAGCTGTGGCGGGAGAGCCTGGAGACCAGGAAGACCACGGCTTCACTTCCGCTCAGGCCCAGGGCAAACGAGCTGGCCCAACGGCCGGTTCCGGCTGCGCCGGCGGCTGCCTGGGGATTCCTGGTATTCCCCGTGGTACTTGCTTTTGGCTATTCGGTGAGGCGACGGTGGTGAAGAGCTCCTTCACCATCCATGATTTGCCCGTTGCGGAAAGGCCGCGCGAGAGGATGATGAGGTACGGTGCCGAGAGTCTCTCGGCGGTGGAACTCCTGGCTCTGATTCTGGGCCGAGGGATAAGGGGGGAGTCGGTGATGGTCACCGCCCAACAGTTGCTCAGTCGCTTTGGCAGCTTCGGCGGGATGGCCAGGGCTTCCATCGAAGAACTCTCCATGGTGAGGGGCATAGGGCCGGCGAAGGCAACCCAGCTCAAGGCTGCTTTCGAGCTGAACAGGAGGCTGGAAGAGCAGACTTCCATTCCCGATGCAGCCGGGGCGGTGAAGTCACCGCAAGATGCCGTGGGCCAGGTGAGGAGCATGCTGAAGGGGAAAAAGAAGGAGCACTTTCTAGCTATTCTACTGAATACTCGCAACCGGGTCATCAAAGTGACCCCGATATCGATGGGGACCCTGGATTCAAGTCTGGTCCATCCGCGGGAGGTTTTCATGGAGGCCATCTCGGCCTCGGCGGCCTCCATGATCGTCGCCCACAATCACCCTTCAGGGGAGTTGTCCCCCTCCGAGGAGGATATCAAGCTTACGAAAAGGTTGAAGGAAGCAGGAGAACTCCTGGGTATCGAAGTCCTCGACCATATCATCGTCGCTGATACGGGATTCATCAGTATGAGGGAGAGGAAGCTGCTATAAAATGAACCTTTTTCGTCGTAGTATGTCTCTAGCACTGGTACTGCTGAGCCTGACGGCTCTGCTTCTGGGCACTGGTTGTCAACAGGAACAGCCTCCGTCTCCGGAGAGGTCCCAGGCCACCCTGAGGCTCTTCCAACTGGGCCCGGTGACTATGGACCCCGCTCTATCAGGTGATTCGAGGTCACACATCTACATCACGCACATTTTCAGCGGCCTGGTGGCCATGGACGAGAACCTGAAGCCGGTCCCCGATATAGCGAGTCGCTGGGATATCAGCTCTGACGGTAAGACCTATACCTTTCACCTGAAGAAAGGGGTGAAGTTCCACAACGGGCGGGAGGTCAAAGCCGGCGATTTCAAGTACTCCTGGGAGCGCGCTGCCGACCCGGCTCTTCAGTCCCAGACGGCAGGCACCTATTTGGGCGATATCGTCGGGGTCAAGGAGAAGCTGGCAGGGCAGGCGAAGGAGGTGAGGGGGGTGAGGGTGGTTGACGATTACACTCTCGATGTCACCATTGACGCTCCCAAGGCCTATTTCCTGGCCAAGCTGTCCTATCCGACCGCTTTTGTCGTTGATAAAGAAAATGCGGGAAAGGGCGCTGACTGGTGGTCGCAGCCCAACGGCACCGGCCCTTTCAAGGTGGCCCGGTGGAAAGAAGGCGATGAAAGCCTCACCATGGAGCGGAACGACGCCTATTACGGACGGGCGCCGGTGGTCTCCAGTGTGGTCTTTATGCACCGGGGGGGCATACCTATGCGGCTCTATGAAACGGGAGATATAGATGCCGTCAACCTCGACCTTAATTTTCTGGAGCAGGTGAAGGACCCTTCCAACCCGTTGAGCAAGGAGCTGCAGGTGTCCCCTGAGCTCAGCTTGTTCTACATAGGGTTCAATGTCACCAAACCCCCTTTCGACGATGCCAAAGTGCGCCAGGCCTTCGCGCAGGCCGTGGATAAGGAGAAGATAGTGGCCCTTATCCTGAAGGGAACGTCGGAGAAGGCGAACGGTGTACTACCAACGGGGATGCCCGGCTTTAACAAAGACTTGAAGGGGATAAGCTATGACGTGGACCGGGCGAAACAGCTCCTGGCGGAATCAAAGTACGGGGTGACGGGCAAGCTGCCACCTATCACTTTTACCACCGGCGGCTACGGTGGCGCCGTCAGTGGTTTGCTCGGGGCCCTCATCCAGGAATGGCAGAAGAACCTCGGTGTAGAAATCGAGGTGAGGCAGTTGGAGCCCGACTTCTTCCTCTATGGCTTGAAGAAGGAAAAGAACGAGCTTTTCGATTTCGGTTGGGTGGCCGATTATCCTGATCCGCAAGACTTCCTTGATATTCTGTTGAGCACCGGGAGCGAGTACAACACCGGCGAGTACAGCAACCGCGAGGTAGACCAGCTACTGATCCGGGCGGGTACCGAGAGTGACACGGAGCAACGTTTCGCGCTCTACCGGCAGGCGGAGGAGAGGGTTGTCCAAGAAGCCGCCATTATTCCTTTGTACTTCGGGCGGAACTATTTTCTGGTGAAACCATATGTCCAGGGGCTGACCCTCAGCCCCACGGGGATACCCTCACTGACGCGGGCTGTAGTCAAGCCTCACTAGTACTTAGTTGCACAAGTCAGCGCAATAAATAGAGATTCTTCGCTGCGCTCAGAATGACACCTTATACCTGTCACCCTGAGCGTAGCGAAGGGTCTCGTCCCACTCACAAGCTAACGCTGATTATCGCAGCTAAGTACTAGTCCTGCCTTCTCGAGCACCCGTCGTGTCGTGTTTCCGATATCGGCCGGGCTTCGTACGATGGTGGCCCCTGCACTTTCCAGAGCGGCGATCTTCTCCTGGGCTTTGCCTGAGTTGCCACTGACGATGGCGCCGGCATGGCCCATCCGCCGTCCGGGGGGGGCGGTGATGCCGGCGACGAAGGCGATGACTGGCTTGCTCATCTCCGCCTGGATAAAGGCGGCAGCCTCCTGCTCCAAGGTGCTGCCGACTTCGCCGATGAGCACCACCGCTTTGGTGTCCTTGTCTTGCTGGAAGAGCCGGAGGATGTCCACAAAGGTGCTGCCGGGTAATGGGTCGCCCCCGATGCCGACGCAGGTGGACTGCCCTATCCCGCATTGGGTCAACTGGGCGACAGCCTCATAGGTCAGCGTGCCGCTGCGGGACACTACCCCCACCGGGCCGGGCCGGTGTATGTCACCCACCATGATGCCCGCCTTACTCTTGCCCGGGGAGATTGCGCCCGGACAGTTGGGGCCGATAAGGCGCGGGGGTTTGCCCTTGAGATAGGAGTGAACCGCCATCATATCCTTTACCGGAATGCCTTCGGTGATGCAGATGATTACGGGTATGCCGGCGCCGGCGGCTTCGATGATGGCGCTGGCAGCGTTGGGGGCGGGCACGAAGATGAGGCTCGTGTTGGCACCCGTCTCCGCTACCGCCTGCGGGACTGTGTTAAACACGGGTATGCCCAGCAGCGAGCTTCCCCCTTTGCCCGGTGTCACCCCGGCCACCACTCTCGTGCCGTATTCGAGGCAGCGCTGGGCGTGGAAACGGCCTTCGGAGCCGGTCATGCCATGGATCAGCAGCCTCGTCTTCTCGTCTATGAGGATGCTCAAAGGTTGCCCTTCTCCCCCATCGCCCCGCCGGCGGCACGGACGACCTGGCGGGCCGCGGCGGCCAGGTCGTCCGCTTCGATGTACGGGATGCCAGACTCCCTCAGAATGCGCTTTCCTTCTTCCACGTTGGTGCCCGCCAGACGGATGACCACCGGGACGTGGATTTCCATCTGCCGGTAAGCCTCCACTATTCCGCGGGCGACTATGTCTACGCGGGCCATGCCCCCGAAGATGTTGACGAGGACGGCCTTCACCTCCGGGTCCTGAGTGAATACTCTGAAGGCATTTGTCACCCGTTCGGGGGCGTTCAGCGTGCCAATATCAAGGAAGTTAGCCGGACTGCCTCCGGCCATCTTGATGAGGTCCATCACTGCCATGGCCAGCCCGGCGCCGTTGACCATGCAACCGATATTCCCCTCCAGCTTGATGTAGTTCCGCACTCCCAGTTGTGTGGCCTGTATCTCGCGCGGTTCTTCCTGAGACAGGTCCTGCAACGCCGCGAGGTATTGGTGGCGGAACAGGGCGTTGTCGTCCAGGACGATCCTGGCATCGAGGGCCAGCAGCTTCCCGTCGGTGGTGACGACCAGTGGGTTGATCTCCACCAGGAGGCAGTCTTCCCCGGTGAACAACCGGTAGAGGCTGGTCGTAATAGTGACAGCAGGTTCCACTAGTGACTGGTCGAGGTTAAGACTGTCGGCCAGGCGTCTTGCCTCGGATGGCTGCAGACCAGTGGCGGGGTCAATCGGAAATCTCTGGACCTTTCGCGGGCTTAGCCGGGCCTTTTCTTCAATGTCCACGCCGCCCGCGGCGCTGGCGATGATGGCCGGACATCGCCCGGCTTCGTCCACCGTTATGCAGAGGTAGAGCTCTCTCAGTCTTTCGACCGCTTCTTCCACCAGGACCGTCTGTACCGGGAGGCCTTCAGGTTTGGTCTGGGAGGTGGCCAGTCTCTTTCCCAGCAACTCCCGGGCGGCCTTCTCGGCCTCTGCGGGAGATGAGACGAGCCTGATTCCTCCGGCCTTGCCTCGCCCGCCCGCGTGTATCTGCGCCTTGATGATAGCCCTGCCCCCCAGGGATCTGGCGATCTCCCCTGCCTCTCCGGCCTCCGGCGCCACCTTTCCACGGGGGATGGCGATCCCGTACTCCTGAAATAGCGCCTTCGCTTGATATTCGTGGATTCTCATCCTGATGTCCGAGAACTCAGGCTGTCCGTTCCTTGCGACCTGAAGCCCGCCCAGTATATGTTATCGTCCTGGAGTGCGCAATTTGCAATGGATGGTTGGCAAAATGCTCAAGAGGATGCTTGATTTGACCCACGGGAATACTTGTGGGTATAATCGAGATAAATTACCCAAAATTACCATACGGTTATCTCTTAAGAGGCCTCATCCCTGCGTTCGTGAAGGTAGGGGCGATGGAAGGTAACTGCAGGGAAAGGTAATGGCAGAAGTAATAGTCAGCCACTTAAGCAAGTCTTTCGGCAAGGTGAAGGCGGTGGATGATGTCAGTTTCGAAGTCAAAGAGGGGGAGATGGTTACCCTTCTCGGGCCGAGCGGTTGTGGCAAGACGACTACCCTGCGTCTCATCGCCGGTCTGGAGAAGCCGGATAGAGGAGATATATATCTTGGCAAGAGGCCGCTGGTCATCACCGACAGGCATATCTGCATCCCCCCTGACAAGAGGAGCATGGGCATGGTCTTCCAGTCGTACGCCGTCTGGCCTCACATGACCATCTTCGAGAACGTGGCCTTCCCGTTGAAGCTGAGAAGGGTACCCGAAGCCACGATCAAGGAGAAGGTAAAAGAAGTGCTGAGGCTTGTAGGGCTGGATAATGTTGAGGACAGGGGAGCCACCCTCTTGAGCGGCGGGCAGCAGCAGCGGGTAGCCGTGGCCAGGGCTCTGGCGTTCTCTCCGGAGGTACTGTTGCTGGACGAGCCGCTGTCCAACCTTGATGCCAAGCTCCGCGCCCGGATGCGTCTCGAGTTGAGGTCTCTACAGCAGCGGCTCGGGTTGACCAGCATTTTCGTTACCCACGACCAGCTCGAAGCCATGGTGCTTTCCGACCGCCTGGCGGTGATGAACCAGGGCAAGATCGAACATATGGGTCCGCCGGCGGACGTATACCAGAAACCCCAGACCAGGTTTGTGATGGACTTCATCGGGCAGGTGAATCACCTCGCGGGAAGGGCGCTGGAGGTGACTCCCTCGGGGTGCGTGGCCAGGGCGACGAAGGCCGGGGAGATTCTATCCTGCCTGGTGGGTGACAAGGTGGGCCAACACGAGGATGTTACCCTCTCCATCAGGCCCGAGGACATCGTGGTCTACGACCGTCCTCCGGGCGATAGGCCGAATGTGTGCCGCGCCACCGTTAAGGTGGCTTCTTATCTGGGGGAGCGTATGCATTATGTGGTTGCAATTGGTGAGGAGACACTGGATGTTTTCACCGCACCGCGGCAAAGGTTCGCTGTCGGTGAGACGGTGTTCGTGGAGTTGGACCCCGACTCCATGTGGGTCTGGCGGGCTGATTCAGAGCACAGAGTTGAGCAGTCTCGGGGGGGCAATGGGGAATGAGACACAGATTGCTGACGAACGGCGAGGGCCTGGCTATCTAAAAACGAGCAACCACGTTATATATTCAGAGGACTGGTGGTGGGAGTGGAAGTCGTTCGTAGTTTGAAGGAGGCACTGAAAATGAAAAAGCTTTGAGCACTTGGTGAAGCAGGCGCTGGCTTGCCATGAACTTATGCAAAGGAGGCAATGAAAATGAAGAAGCTTGTTGTCCTGGGAGTCCTGTTCCTGGCGCTGGTG
>JAUYGE010000123.1 GCA_030690705.1 Dehalococcoidia bacterium
AGTTCATGAAGCTACCGGACCTCAATGTATATACCACTCCCACCAGCGGCTATGAGTTTCTGGCCTTCAACATGAGGAGCAACGGATGGGAGGGCCTCCGCCAGAAAGAGGTCCGCCAGGCCCTCTCCATGGCCGTCAGCAAAGAGACGATAGTCAAGGACATCCTGCTGGGTTTCGGCGAGCCGGCCTTCAGTTTCCTTCCCAAGGTGTCCCCGTGGTATACGGATGAGGGTGTGACCAAGTATGGCGTCGGGCCGCTCTATGACAAGGAGAAGGCGAAGGAGATGCTGGTCAAGGCCGGCTACGGAACGAAAAAGGCCGATGGCACGTTCGAGCTGAGGGGGAAGGATGGGAAGCCTCTGAAGCTGGTCCTGACCACCAACGTGGGTAACGAGACCAGGGAGAAGATGGCGGCGCTGATCAAGCAGGAGCTTACCGACATGGGCATAGAGGTGGACCTCAAGCTGGTGCCCTTCGCTACACTGCTCGGCAACTACTTGAGAAACAAGGAGCCCGGTACGGACCAGGAGCCCGGCTTCAACAACGGGCCCAGGGCGGTGAGCGAGGAGCCCTGGGACCTGCTGGTCCTGGGCTTCAGCACCAATCCCATCGCGCCATCCGGCCAGGAGGTTTTCTTCACCACCAAAGGCGGCCTGAACGCCTTCGGCTACTTCAACGAGAAGGTGGACCAACTGTTCCGCCGCGTCAAGTCCAGTGAAGCTCTTGACCCCAAGGCCCGCAAGGCCATGTACCAGGAGATCTCCGCTATCATAGCTGACGAGCTGCCGGTGGATTTCCTGACCTTTCCGCGGGGCATCGGCGGCATTTCGAAGAGGGTGAAGGGTATCGAGCCCGGCATCAACATGGGCTGGAACTTCCACACCTGGTATTTTCAGTAGGGCAGGCTTTGCCCCCTTATGAAAATGTCATTCCGGCCACCGAGCCGGAATCCGGGGGGTCTTGCCTCAAATGTCATTCTGAGGAGCGAAGCGACGAAGAATCTCCGGGTAGGGTCAGTGTTGCACAATAGGCCCCACCACTCGGAGATCCTTCGCTTCGCTCAGGATGACAGGGAGGCGGCACTTTTGGGGCAAAGCCGAATCCGGGGGGAGGAGTCCGGCATCCCGATTCCATCGGGACTGGATTCCTGCTTTCGCGGGAATGACAGAACGGGCATGTTCGAGGGAAGAGGCGTGCTGTTCCTCTGCTGAGGGACTGAGTCCCTCAGCAACACCCTTTGTGTTGACAGCCTTTTCGGGGTGAGCCGTTGAGAAACTACATAATCAAGAGGTTAGCCTATTCCGTAGTCATTGCCTGGGGCATACTGACGGTGACCTTTATCCTGCTGCGCCTGGGGCCCGGCTCGCCTGCCGATAAGTACCTGGCCAATATAGCCGCCCGGGGCGGGAATGTGGCGGAAGTCATTGCCAATATTGAGGCACGCTACGGCCTGAACAAGCCGCTGTACGAGCAGTACTGGGACTACCTGGTCAATCTGGTGCGCGGCGACTGGGGATGGTCCACCAGCACCTCCATGCCGGTGATGGAGCTTCTGGCGCGGCACTGGATTTACTCCGCCCAGCTCATCCTGCTCAGCTTCCTGCTCGCCAGCTTCTTCGGTATCGCCATCGGTATTTACTCCGCGGTCAAGCAACACACGCGGACGGACTACCTGGCGACCTTCTTCTCCTTCGTCGGCATATCCATCCCTAACTTCTGGCTGGGGATAATGCTCATCCTGGTCTTCGGCGTCAAGCTGGGATGGTTCAAGACCTACTATGATACCGGCTTGCCCGTCTTCTCCCTGGCCAATCTGAAGGCGCTGGTCCTGCCGGTGTTCACCTTGAGCACCGGGATGATGGCCGGCTACACCCGCTACGCCCGTTCGTCCACGCTGGACAATTTGAGGCTGGACTTCGTGACCGCGGCGCGGGCCAAAGGTGTGCCGGAGAGAACGGTCATCCTGAAGCACGTCTTCCGCAACGCCATGCTGCCCATCATCACCATCATACTCTTCGACCTGGGCGCCATCGTCTTCGGCGGGGCCTACCTGACCGAGATAGTCTTCGGCATACCGGGTCTGGGCAGGCTCTCCTTCAACGCCATCTTTGCCGATGACTATCCGGTGGTGGTGGCGGTGACCCTCATCGGCGCTTTCCTGGTGCTGGTCACCAACCTGGTGACCGATATTATCTATACGTACCTGGACCCGAGGATAAGGTATGTTTAACTACTCTGTCATTGCGAGCCCTTCGCCAGATTGGCTCAGGATAAACTCTGCGAAGCAATCCGTCCTGCCCGGCTCACGGGTTACGGATTGCTTCGTCGCTTGCGCTCCTCGCAATGACGGTGGGAGAGTGACCCGAGGATCAGGTATGTGTCAGGGTTGCGTCCCAACTTGCATTCCCCCCCTGGATTCCCGCGAAGGCGGGAATGACAGTACGGATTGCTTCGTCGCTTACGCGCCTCGCAGTGACAGGGGCGGCAGTACCTCGAGGATCAGACATGTCTGATCCCCGCCCACCCGTCACGCTGATGGAGCTGGTACTCCGCTACCGGCGCCGTGTTTTCTTGCTTGCGTTTCTCCTTTACCTGGCACTGCTTGGCGTGGACCTGGCCACAGAGGGCCGGATTCTGCCGCCGACGGCGTATGCCTATCTCTTGTTCCTCCTCTTGCTCTTGTTCTACGCCCTGCCCCCGCTCTATTCCAGTCGCCGGCTGACGCGGTATTACTGGGAGCGGACCAGGAGGCACCGGCTTGCCCTGCTGGGGCTGGGCTTCATCTTCTTGCTGGTCGCCGTGGCGCTTGTCGGTCCGTTCTTGACCGCCGATCCCACCCGTGTGAACTTCAAGGAGAAGAGTCTGCCTCCGGTGGGCTTCAGCACAGAGCAGTTCACCTTCGACATCGCGACGGGCCAGATCATAACCGAGGAGATGCGGGGCGCCTGGTCCCATCCCCTGGGCACCGACGGAGAGGGGCGGGACATGGTGGCCATGCTGGTCTCCGGCGCCCGGGTCTCCTTGCAGGTGGGCCTGCTGGCCACCGGCATCGCCATCTTCCTGGGGGTGGTCCTGGGCATAGTGTCGGCGTATCTGGGGGGATGGGTGGACAATGCCCTGATGCGTTTCACCGATATCATGATGACTTTCCCCTTCTTTCTCCTGCTCATCTTCATCGTCTATCGCTTCGGCCAGAGCCTCGAACTGATCATCCTCGCCATTGGCCTGACCGGCTGGACGGGCACTGCCCGGCTGGTGCGCAGCGAGGCCCTCTCCCTGCGCACCAGAGACTTCGTGGTCGCAGCCAGGGCATTGGGCGCCAGCGGGACGCGAATCGTCTTCCGTCATCTCATCCCCAATACGGTGAGTACCATCATCGTCATCGCCACCTTATCTATCCCGGGCATCATTGTGGCGGAGTCGGCCCTCAGCTTCATCGGGCTCGGAGACCCCACAGTGGCCAGTTGGGGGCGCACTCTGAGCGCCGGGCAGCGTGCCCTGGATACGGCTTGGTGGATAGCAGTGGAGCCCGGAATCGTGCTCTTCCTGACGGTGCTGGCCTTCAACTTCCTGGGCGACGGCATGAGGGATGCCTTCGACCCCCGGAGCGAGGCGTAGACTGATATGGCGGATGAAGTCATCCTCGAGGTGAGGGACCTGCGGGCCTACTACCTCACGCCGCGGGCGGTGGTGAGGGCGGTGGACGCGGTGACGTTCGACCTCCGCCGGG
>JAUYGE010000003.1 GCA_030690705.1 Dehalococcoidia bacterium
GACCACTGGCTACTAGAGCGAGCAGGGCGATGTCCTCCTCATGGGCAAATCCGAGGATGAAGGCAAACGAAGCTAGCCCCAGAAGGCTAAAGGCAACTTCGGCCAGATGCTTGTGCTTGTGGTTATGCTGATCCTGCCCCGGGTGCGCATGCTCATGTTCGTGCTCAACCGCAGTGTCCTCGGCATGAATATGACCGTGCTGCCTTTCCCGTTCGCCCACCTTTTCTCTAAACAACTTGAAAGCCAGAACTAGCAGTAAAGCCGCCGCAGCGTACTTTATCCACGGAGCCTCAAAGTTCAGCCAGTTTTGGAGCAGAACGTAGGCGACAACAACGGCTATGGATGACACCAGATGGCCAATGCCGATAATGAATGAACTGAGGGTTGCGCTAGCAACAGGATTTCTTTTCTTCATGGAATATAGCACGGCCATTGGCCAACCGTGTCCAGGCTCAAAACCATGCAAAAGCCCCATTATTACTACGCCAATATAGGCTGGATTAAACACTTTTTACTACCCCTTCGTGGATGACTGAGTCACCCAATTATTATACTTCTCTTTACAAAGAACCCCTGATACCACTTCAACCATTCCCTGTAACAGCTACCGTGGAGGGGTTTCTTGCTGATACCTGAGAAAAAACCGCCTGAGCGCTACCACCGACCAAATAGCTTCGATGACAGTGATGGGGTAAGCATCCACGTTCCTGTGTCTAGTGCTAAATTGCACAAGTCAGCGCAATAAATAGAGATTCTTCGCTGCGCTCAGAATGACACCTTATGCCTGTCACCCTGAGCGTAGCGAAGGGTCTCGTCCCACTCACAAGCTAACGCTGATTATCGCAACCAAGTACTAGTCTCTCACCCCCTGGGCCAATACATGATGATGCCCGCGCCAACTAAAGCCACCACGGCACCTACGACATCGTAAAGGTCGGGAGAACGCTTGTCCACCAGCCAGCCCCAGAGCAATGCCATAACTATAAAAACTCCGCCGTAGGTGGCATAAACCCTGCCGAAATGGGCTGGCTGCAAAGTGGCGATGACTCCGTATAGGAAAAGAATCGCTCCGCCAAGGGCACCCAGCAGGGCTAGCTTACCGTCCCGCAGCCAGAGCCACACTAAGTAGCCTCCCCCGATCTCAGCAAAGCCAGCGAGGACAAAGAGGGCCGCTGATTTTAGGATTAGCATTGTTATCTCCTTTCTGTCCAACGATAGGGGTGCACTCCAGTCTACGACGGTTTACATCAACACATATTTTTCTATACTACCTCATGGCTCTGGTAGCGTTAAGGATGGCCAGCAAGGCCACGCCCACGTCGGCAAGGACCGCTTCCCATATCGTGGCTATGCCGATAATGCCCAGCGCTATGAAGATTCCTTTAACGCCCAAGGCCATTATGATATTCTGCCAGACAATGCCGCGGGTCTTCCTGGCGATGCCTATTGCCTGAGCCAGCTTAGACGGTGCGTCAGTCATGATGACCACATCGGCAGTCTCAATGGCGGCATCGGAGCCCAGAGCGCCCATAGCTACACCAACATCTGCCCGGGCTATAACCGGAGCATCATTTATGCCATCACCCACGAAAACAATCTTTCCTCCGTCTGAGGACTCCCTCTCCATCTGCTCAATGGCTTTGACCTTGTCCTCCGGTAGCAGCTCGGCCAGGAAGACGTCAATACCCAGTTTCCCGGCCACAGATTCGGTGACCGCTTTGGTGTCGCCGGACAGCATCACGGTCTTTTCTACGCCGAGCTTTTTCAGGGACTGTATTGCTTCCCGTGCATCGTCCTTTATTTCATCGGCAATGACGATGTAGCCGGCATAGCGATTATCGACAACCAGGTGTGCCGCCGTGCCCTCGACGCAGCAAACCTCGTGTTCAACACCATACTGGTGCAGCAGCCTATCATTGCCCACAAGAACTGTCCTGCCATCCACTTCAGCCTGTAACCCGCAGCCGGGAATTTCCTGGCAGGCTTGTACGCGGGATGGGTTGACCTCCTGCCCGTAGGCCTCCAGGATAGAGCGGGCGATGGGATGGTTGGATTGCGTCTCGGCGGAAGCAGCCATACGCAGCAGCTCATCCTCTCTGAAGCCGTTGGCCGGAACAACCCGGGTGACCTTGAAGTTGCCCTTGGTAAGGGTGCCGGTCTTATCAAAGACTACGGTCTTCACCTTGGTGAGCGCATCCAGATAGTTAGCACCCTTGACCAGAATCCCCTTTCTGGCGGCGCCGCCGATGCCGCCGAAGTACCCCAGGGGGATGCTTATCATCAGGGCGCAGGGGCAGGAGATCACCAGCAACACCAGAGCACGATAAATCCAGTCGGAAAAAGTCGCTCCTTCTACCACCAGCGGCGGGATCATGGCGACGGCCAACGCGCCAAATACCACTACAGGGGTGTAATACTTCGCAAAGGTAGTGATGAAATTCTCAGTGGGTGCCTTTCGGCTGCTGGCGTTTTCCACTAGCTCCAGAATCCGGGATACCGAAGACTCGCTGAATTTCTTGGTCACCCGTACGGTGAGCGAGCCTGTCTTGTTAATCATCCCCGCCAGAATCTGATTACCAACACCAATGCTCCTGGGAACTGACTCCCCGGTCAGGGCCGATGTGTCCACCAGTGTGTTACCCTCAAGCACCTCACCATCCAGGGGGATTTTCTCTCCAGGTTTGACAACAATCATATCGTCGACACGTACTTCTTCAGGCTTGACCCTTTTCAGCTCATGGTCGGTCTTCAGGTTGGCATAGTCGGGTCGAATGTCCAGCACCGCCCTGACCGACCGGCGGGAACGGTTGACGGATAGGTCCTGAAAGAGCTCGCCCACCTTGAAGAACAGCATCACCCCCACGGCTTCCGGCATCTGGTGGATAGCGATAGCCCCGATGGTTGCTATCGACATGAGGGAATTCTCATCAAAGACCTTACCCCGGCTCAAGTTGCGCAGGGCAGTAAAAAGGACTTTCCAGCCGCTCAAAAGATAGGCGGACAGGAAAACTGCGTATTCGGCCAGGCCATACGGCGTCTCGTGAAGCGTATCCCTAAGAATCATGCCCAGGCCAAATAAGATGACAGCCGAGATGATAAAGGCCAGGTGCCTTTTCAGGTTGAAATCCTCTTCTCCGGCACACTGGCTGCAACCGCCTTTGACATCGCGGCCTTCGTTTTGACAGGTCTGCCCCGCTGCTATTTTAATGTTAATCGGCTCCTCTAAATCATAAACCAAAAAATAAAAGGCCTAACCGTGCTGGGCGTGCTCCAGGCAAATCTCCAGCAGTGTCCTGATGTGGTCATCATTCAGCGAGTAATACATCATGCGACCTTCTTTACGCTGCTTCACCAAGCGCAGACTGCGCAGAATCCTCAAATGTTGGGACACTGCTGAGTCAGAGATACCGATGACACAGGCAATATCGCAGACGCATAGCTCCTGCCCAACCAGGCTGTATATGATCTTGGCTCGGTTGGAATCAGCCAGTGCTGAAAAAGTCTCTGCCAAGCTGGCATATATCTGGTCGTCAAGCAGCCTTCGTCTGGTCCCATCTACTTTCTCTTGATTGACTGCATGGGTTTCACATCGATCTAATGCCATCACCATGGTCCTCCCTAACCTCTCGCCCATTATATTAACATATGCGTAATCGCTAAAACAACTGTATAAATACCAACCAATCGAGTAATTGTCAAGACAACGACGTTGGGGGTCCCCCGAGACTCCCTGACTCTACGCTATCCTCTCCCCCTGGATGGGGAGAGTTAGAGAGAGGGGGATGTTCTCTGGCAGTTCATCCTCTCCCTCCCTCTCCTGTCAAGGGCTTTGCCCCAAAAGTGCCGCCCCTCTGTCATCCCTTCGTTGCACTCAGAGCCTGTCCTGAGCCTGGCGAAGGATCTCCGAGTGGTGGGGCCTATTGTGCAACACTGACCCTGCCCGGAGATTCTTCGTCGCGTCGCTCCTCAGAATGACATTTGAGGCAAGACCCCTGTCAAGGGAGAGGGAAATCTGCTTACCGAAGCCGGTTCTGGGCCAGGAAGACGCCCAGGAACAGGGCCACCAGGTCGAAAAGGCCGATGCCGAAGCGAAGCGCCAGCCAGAAAGGGGAGAAACCCGAGAAGCTGATGAGGAAGCTCAAGATGAAGGCCAGGCTTCCGATGACGGCGAGCCAGAGGTGGCGTTTCCGGTTCACCGCCCGGCTGGTGATTTCCCCGATGAGGTAACCGGCGCCCGCCGCCATGAGCAGGTTGAAGAAACCAAAGGGCGTTACGCGGGACAAGAACCACCATAGCACGCCTACGACAAGGGCCGCTCCAAGGCCGGCTCCCACAGCTCGAAGGTACCAGATGGAGGAGAGTTGATACGTGGGGGTTCGCCTCGCACGGGCGCACCCGGGGCAGCGGCCTCCGACCGGTGTCATCACCATGCATTTCGGGCAGATGGGTTGGCCGCACTTGCCGCAGCTGAGATTGGTTTCTACCTCCGGATGGATAGCGCAGCGCATGAAGCAATTCAGCCGCGACTTCAGTCGGAGCTGAGTTTTCCCTCCCGTTCATCTTTCGTGTCCTTCTTCGACAGGCGGCGCACCCACGTTTCTCGGTCTCTTACATCTCTGTCCAGAAGCAGGCGGTAGAGAAGTACCCACCGCCCGTTCCGGGCATAAGCAGCCATGCCCTGGTCGGGTATCAGCCTCTTCACTACCACCAGCAGGAAGACAGCCAGAGAGGCCCAGACAACTTCCTGGCCTTTCCCCAGTCCTATCGAGGCTAGTGGTATGCAGGCCATGGCAACGAGAGCTCCCAGCGGAGTGCTGAAGGCTATGGTAATCACTAAGCCGAGGCTCACGCCTGCGGCCAACTGGAGCGGGGCCAGAAGCAGCAACGCTCCACAGGCGGTTAAAAGCCCCCGCCCACCGCGAAACCTCATGAAGACCGACCAGTTGTGCCCGGCGATGGCGGCGAGTCCGGCGCTCCACTGTGTCGCGGGCTCGGCTCCAGCCCATCGGGCGAGCAGGACGGCCAGCAGACCCTTGCCAGTATCGACGAGTGCCACCACGAGGGCCCATCGGCGGGAGATATTCGTCCAGACGTTGGTGGCCCCGCCGGCGCCGCTGCCGACCCGTCTAATATCTACCCGGCTGAGCTTCCCTATCAAAAAGGCGGTAGGGAAAGAGCCGAGCAGGTAGGCCAGCACGACGAGACCTGTTGTCTGCCACCACATGTTACGGCGAGGTCAACGCCCGACCCCTGTCGCCGGCCCGGGCGAGAAGCTGCTCCATGCACTCTTGAGGCACTTCCAGCGCGCCCGGCTGGGTCTCGCCTATGTCTTCCAGTCCGTGAAAATCGCTCCCTCCGGTGGTCACCAATCCGTATTTTCTGGCGAGTGCTACCAGTCTTTCTCTGATCTCCGACGTGTATCCATTGTAGTAGGCTTCCAGTCCGACCAGGCCGGCTGAGACCAGACTGGTGACCATGGCTTCCTCTATCTCGCCCGGGTGGGCCAGGACGGGTAACCCTCTGGCTTTGACCACGAACTGGACGGCCTCCTCGGGGGTCATCTTTTCTCTTTCCGCATAGGCAGGGCCGTCGCGCCCGATGTACTTCACGAAGGCCTCGCGGATGGAGGTCACATAGCCGCGCTCAAGCATGGCCTGAGCAATGTGTGGACGTCCTATCGAGCCGGGGCCGGCGATCTCCAGTACCCGCTGCCAATCGAGAGGCATGCCCATCGCCGCCAGCTTGGCCAGCATGCGCTGGCCGCGGTTGCGCCGGGAATCGCGAAGGCCTTTCAGCGCGGTCGTGAAATAGACATCTTCGTAGTCTATGAAGTACCCCAGGACGTGTATCTCGCCGTGAGCGATGTCCGTGCTTATTTCTACTCCGGGGATGACTCTCAGCTTCGGGTGGGCCCGGGCCGCTTCCAGCGCCGGACCGATGCCGTCCACGCTGTCGTGGTCGGTGATGGCAATAAAGCTCAGCCCCAGCTCAGCCGCCCAATCCACGAGCTGTCTGGCCGTCAGGAGGCCGTCAGAGGCGGTGGTGTGAAGGTGGAGGTCGAACTTCATCATGCCACTACTCTCGAAACCCGGCTGATGCTGATGGCCGCGCCCGTGGAGTCGTTCACCTCGATCACCATGGCGTTGAGGCTGGCAGGGCCCTTTGCGGGGTCAAGATGGTTGGGCAGGGAGGTGAGAAAGCGCCTGATGACGCTGTCCGTATCCACGCCGATGACGGAGTCGACCGGGCCGGTCATGCCCACGTCGGTTACGTAGGCAGTGCCCTTGGGCAGTATGCATGAATCCACCGTGCCGACGTGGGTGTGCGTGCCCAGGACGGCGCTTACGCGGCCATCGAGATATCGTCCCAGGGCTACCTTCTCCGAGGTAGCTTCAGCATGGAAATCCACGATGATGACCGGCGGCTTGTTCTTCAGTTCTTTGAGCAACTGGTCCATAGCGCGGAAGGGGCAGTCGACGGATCCCATGAAGGTGCGACCGATCAGGCTGACTACCATGAAGCGCTCTGTTTGCCAGTAGCCCCTTCCGGGAACCCCCGGAGGATAGTTGAGAGGGCGGAGGAGTGGTTCATCGCCGTCCAGAAAGGGGATGATCTCCTTCTGGGCCCATATGTGATTGCCTGAGGTCATGACATCCACGCCGGCGTCAATGAGTTCCCTGGCGGTATCAGGGGTTACCCCGATTCCCCCGGCGGCGTTCTCGGCGTTGGCGACGACGACGTCCAGGCGGTATTCAGAACGCAAGGCGGGCAGGAACTGCTGGACAGCCTTCCTCCCAGGCTTGCCCACCACGTCTCCGATGAGGAGGATTCGCAATTCCTCTTCCTCCCAAAACCTAGCAGTCGGTCCAGGTCAGCGCCACCGGGGTGCGCCTACTTGGCGTAGTCCACCGCCCGGGTCTCCCGGATAACGGTTACCTTGATCTGCCCTGGATAGCGCAGTGTTTCCTCTATTTTCTTGACGATATCCCTGGACAGGCGCATGGCTCCCATGTCGTCTACTGTTTCGGGCTTGACCATGATGCGTACCTCTCGTCCGGCCTGGATGGCGAAAGACTTTTCCACTCCCTCAAAGCTGTTGGCGATGCTTTCCAGCGACTCGAGCCGCTTGATGTATTGCTCCCAGGCCTCGCGTCTGGCTCCAGGTCTGGCTCCGCTGATGGCGTCAGCCGTCCCGACGATAAAGCCCATTACGCTCTCCGTGGTTGCCTCGCCGTGATGTTCGCTTACGGCCTGAGCTACGCCAGGGGTCTTGTCCCACTGGGCCACCAGGTCGGAGCCGACCCGAGCGTGGGGGCCTTCTACGTCCTGAGTGACTGCTTTGCCTAGGTCATGCAGGAGGCCGGACTTGCGGGCTATTTGGGCGTCGGCCCCTATCTCTGAAGCCAGTGCCCCGGCCAGATGGGCGACCTCCATGCTGTGGGCGAGGACGTTCTGGCCGTAGCTGGTGCGGTACTTCAGCCGCCCGAGCAGCTTGACGAGTTCGGGATGCAGTGCCGGCACTCCTGTTTCGTAGGCGGACTTTTCACCCTCGGTGCGAATGATATTGTCGACTTCGTTTCTCGCCTTCTCGACTATCTCTTCTATCCTTGCCGGGTGGATGCGACCATCGAGGATGAGCTTGTTCAGTGCCAGGCGAGCTATCTCGCGCCGCACCGGGTCGAAGCTGGAGATAGTTACCGCTCCGGGGGTATCGTCTATGATGAGGTCGACGCCGGTGGCCTGCTC
>JAUYGE010000005.1 GCA_030690705.1 Dehalococcoidia bacterium
GCTACCGAGAGCGACAGTCCCCACACAGGAGAAAGAAGGGGTTTGACACTATGATCTGAGCGTGATACAACTGCGTCATCGTCCGGATGGCCCGTTGTTCATGGCAAAGGGCAGCACATACATCCCGGCCATCGACGCCAGGAATCTGAGAAGGCAGGCCTTACCATGTCTGATTGGCACTTATACCTGATAAGATGTGAGGATGGAAAGCTGTATACGGGAATCTCCACTGACGTTGATCGCCGGTTCGCCGAGCACCGGGCCGGAGGAAAGACGGGATCAAAGTACCTGAAGGGCAGAGGTCCTCTGACTCTGGTGTTCCAGAAGAGGCTGGGAAGCAAAAGCCTGGCATTGAAGGTTGAAAACAAAGTCAAGAAGCTGTCAAAGGCCAGGAAAGAGAAAGTGATCGGGTCCCCGGATATGTTGTGGAAATAGTAATAGGTCACTGAAGAATGCTACTTCCCCTCGGGGCTGAGTTGCTCTAAAATAGACCCAGGGAAAAGCACTTGAGACCAAACAGTTCAGGGACCGCTCTTCGAGAACCGTAGTGACGCAGGCAGGCAACTGGCGGTCGAGCTGAGTAACTATACTGACCGGTCAGTGGTTGTAATGGCCATCCCAAACGGGGGCGTGCCGGTGGCGGCAGAAATCGCGCATTCGCTGAATGCCGATCTTGACGTGGTCATTTCCCGCAGAATACCCATGCCACTGTACCCCGAATTTGGTTTCGGTGCGATTACCGACGACGGCACCATGCTTCTGAACGACGACCTGGTAGAAAGGACTGGCCTGGATAAGGAGCGCATTGAGCGTGAAGCCGAGCCTGTAAGGGCAGAAGTAAAGCGGCGCAGCCTTCTGTACAGAGGAAACCGCCCGTGCCTGAGCCTTCATGGCAAACGCGGCGGTTCCATCCTATGCATCATCCCGCTTAGAACGCTTATGTCACTTCCTGAGTTACCCTCGGCTCATCATAGCTCCAGGTGTCACATTTAGATGAAAAGTTAAGTAACCCGGCCATGAGATACCTTCCCTAAAATATGACTTTGCTGCTATAATCTGCAAAACGTGGACGCAATTTGCAATAATCGAAGGAAGGGAGAAGATCTCATGGACGATGCCAGAGCGGTCATTAACCTCAAAGAGGGCACCATCGAACTGCAGGGCCCGGTCGACTTTGTTCGACACTATCTCGATACTTATCGGTCTGCCATCAGAGGCTCTCAGGGCCTGCCCAGGGGCGTTGCGGCGGCGCCGGGGATGGAGGAGGCCCCATCCCGGCGGAGAGGAAGAGGACGGCCGAGCACCAGGGCGAGGAAAGCGAAACGGGGTTCGTCTCTGGCAGCCGTTCGTCGCCAGCTGAAGACTGGCTTCTTCGATGAATCCCGCTCCATGAATGATCTCAGGCAGCGCCTGAACGAAGCCGGTCTTGCCTGCACCGACAGGGCCATCAGGGCCGGCCTCAGGAAGCTTTCTGAGACAGGTAAGCTGGAGAAGGCGGGAAGAGGCAGGGCTATGCGTTACCGTCGCCTGGTATAATCCTGAACTGGTCGGCTCCCGTCTCTATCCGGGAGTGGTCATAAGAAACTCTGCTGGATACCCCTCAGCTTGTTGAGGGGAGGAAAGCGGCCCCGTCCGTACCCGGCGGGGGGCGTTAGATACCCCCCAGCAAGCTGGGGGGTAAGTCATTTATGCGCAACCTCTCTATGATGCGCGGCAGACCTGCTTACTCTGCCAACGCTCCCGACGAGAGACCCAAGGTCACCCGGGGGTTGTTGAAGCGTGTCCTGGGCTACGCCCGCCCGTACCGCCGGTGGATCGTCATGATGTTAATCACCACACTGGTTACCACAGGCCTGTCCTTGTTGCCCCCCTTGATATTGCGCGACTTGATTGACCGGACTCTCCCGGCGCGCGATTTGCATCGCCTGATCTGGCTAATCGTTGGCCTGCTGACAATCCCGCTCTTGACCGGCGGGCTGAACGTGCTGCAACGACAGCTCAACGCCAGGGTTGGCGAAGGTGTAGTCTACGACCTCCGGACGGCGCTGTTCTCTCATCTGCAGCGGATGTCTCTGAGTTTTTTCACGCATACCAAAGTCGGTGAGCTGATGAGCCGGCTGAACAACGACGTGGTGGGCGCGCAGAATGCCATTAGCAGCACGTTCATCAACATCGTCACCAGCCTGATCCAGGTGGTGGTGCTGCTGGCCGTTATGGTCACCCTGGAGTGGCGGCTGACTCTGATCAGCATTGCCGTCGTGCCTCTGTTCCTGGTTGCAGCGCACAACCTGGGTAATCGCCTCCGGGATATTGCCCGCTTGCAGTTGGACTTCAATGCAAAGATGAATGCCATTATGAACGAACTGCTTAATATCAGTGGCGCATTGCTGGTCAAACTCTTTGGCCGAACTGCTGAGGAAGATAACCGTTTCAGGGAGCGCGCCGCGGCCGTGCGCGATAGCGGCGTGCGCCGGGCTGTAACGGGTACGCTTTTCTTCGTCAGCATAGGGCTATTAGGTTCAATTGGCACGGCGCTGGTCTACGGCATCGGCGGCTACCTGGTCATCCACCAGACGTTGACTATCGGCACCATCATCGCCCTGGGCGCGTACTTGGTCGGCCTGTACGGCGCGCTGCAGGGCCTGACCAACGCACCGGTGGATTTCGCCACCTCCATGGTCAGTTTCGAGCGCGTCTTTGAGGTGCTGGACCTGCCGCAGGAGATTATGGAGAAGTCCGGCGCCCATGTGCTGCAGAAGGCGCGCGGCGCACTGGAATTTGATGACGTCGGCTTTCAGTACACGATGAACGAGAAGGGCCTGCTGAAAGATGTGCGCCGCTTCGGAAGGATGCAGGATGTCCAGGCTGTATTGTCAGGCGATCGGTCCGAACACCAGCGGAACGGGGAAAGTGACGAAGATGAGAAACTGGCCGCGCTCAGCCAGGCACGAGACCAGGTACTGGAGCATATCTCCTTCCGTGCCGACCCCGGTCATCTCGTAGCGCTGGTCGGACCGAGCGGGGCGGGCAAAACAACCCTCACTTATCTCATCCCCCGCCTCTACGACCCGACCGCCGGACGCATCCTGATTGACGGCTACGATCTGCGTGACGTGACACTCGCATCGCTGATGGCGCAGATTGGCACGGTCACACAGGAGACATACCTGTTTCATGATACTATTCGCGTGAACTTGCTGTATGCCAGAGCGGACGCCACGCAAGAGAAAATCGAGGCGGCGGCCAGGGCCGCCAACATCCACAGCTTCGTAATGGGACTGCCCTCACGCTATGACACGATTGTTGGGGAGCGTGGCTACCGGCTGAGTGGCGGCGAGAAGCAGCGGCTGGCGCTAGCGCGTGTGATACTGAAGGACCCGCGTATCCTTGTCCTGGACGAGGCAACCAGTTCGCTCGACAGCGAGTCTGAGGCCCTCATCCAGGAAGCCCTCAAGCGGGTCATGGCCGGACGGACGAGCATCGTCATTGCCCACCGCCTGAGCACTATCCTGGCCGCCGATCTCATCCTGGTAATGGACCGAGGCCGGATTGTTGAGCGTGGCACGCATACGGCGCTCCTGGCGCAAGGGGGATTGTACGCTCGCTTGTATGAGACTCAGTTCTGTCGCACGTTGGAGGGAAAGGGTCAATAATGTTCTGTTTGCTAACCAGAGTCGTGGCACGCCCCCCGACACTACTTGCGACGCAGGACTCCGCGGACGGCCTCTTCGATGTGCCGGGCGCTTAGCCCGTATCGCTGCAGAAGCTCCTCCGGCTTGCCCGACTTGGCGTAGACATCTTTCAAGGCGATGCTGTCCATCGGCACCGGCCTGTTCCTCATCACCACCTGAGCGACCATGCTCCCCAACCCGCCGTGCTCCAGATGCTCTTCGGCAGTGACAATCGCTCCCGTCTCTGCGGCAGCCTTGACGATAGCTTCTTCATCCAGCGGCTTCATGGTGGACATGTTGATAACGCGGCACTCGATGCCTTCCCGGGCAAGCTTGTCGGCCGCTTGCCACGCCTCCCAGACCATGATGCCCGTGGCGATGATGGCAGCGTCTTTTCCGGGCCGCATGGTCACCGCCTTGCCAACCGTGAACCGGTAATCGACATCGCAGATGACACACACCTTGGGGCGCCCGAGGCGGATATAGACCGGCCCCTCCATGGAGGCAGCCGCTATCACCGCCAGTCCGGCCTCCACGCCATCGGCCGGCACCAGCACCGTGAAGCCGGGAAGGGAGCACATCAAGCTCAAGTCTTCGATGGCATGGTGAGAAGCGCCGTCCTCCCCCACGCTTATCCCACTATGCGTGGCAACTATTTTCACATTCAGGCGGGGCTGGGCGATGCTCATCCTCAGTTGGTCGAAGCAGCGGCCGGCGGCAAAGACAGCAAAGGTGCTGGCAAATGCCGTTTTGCCCGATGCAGCCAGCCCAGCGGCGATGCTCATCATGTTCTGCTCCGCCAGGCCGCATTGAAAGAACCGCTGCGGAAATTCCTTCGCGAAATAGCTGGTCATGGTGGAGCGGGACAGGTCGGCATCCAGGACAACGACCTTATCGTTGGTCCGTCCCAGCTCAACCAGAGCGCGTCCATAGGCTTCCCGAGTGGACATTTCCACCGGCATGAATCGTCTCTCCTAGGCCAGTTCTTTCAACGCCCGCTCCAGGTCCTCGCCGGAGGGGACCTTGCCATGGTACTCCACGTTGTTTTCCATGAAACTGACGCCCTTGCCTTTGACCGTGTGGGCGATAATGACGCTCGGCTGCACTTTGACCCCCCGTGCCTTCTCCAGAGCCTTACTCAGCTCCGCCAGGTCGTGGCCGTCAACCTCGAAGACATGCCAGCCGAACGCACGCCATTTATCGGATAGGGGCTCGATGTTCATGATGTCGCGTGTCCGTCCGTCAAGCTGCAGGCCGTTGTGGTCCACAAAAGCCACCACGTTATCCAATTTGAAATGGGCGGCAGCCATAGCGGCCTCCCAAACCTGTCCCTCCTGGCACTCGCCGTCTCCGAGGAGGACATAGATGCGGTAAGGACGGGAGTCCAGCCTTGCGGCCAGCGCAACGCCGATGGAGAAAGATAACCCCTGCCCCAGCGAACCTGAGGACATCTCCACCCCCGGCGTTAATGTCCTGTCAGCATGACCCTGCAGCCGGCTTCCCAGCTTCCTCAAGGTGGACAACTCCTCCACCGGGAAGTAGCCGCTCTCGGCCAGGGCGGCGTAAAGGATGGGGGCTGCGTGGCCCTTGCTGAGCACAAAGCGGTCGCGCTCGGGCCAGTTCGGGTCAGCCGCGTTGTAGCGCATTTCCTTGAAGTAAAGGACGGTCAGAATCTCGGCCGCCGAAAGGGAGCCGCCCGGGTGTCCGCTTCCCGCCGCGCCCAGCATGGTGATGACATGGCGGCGCAGCTTCCTGGCCATGGCCTTCATCTCTTCCAGGGTGAGACCTTTCAGCCGCGCCGACGAGGGTGACTCCGGGGCTGTCCCGGAGACCGGCGCAGAGGCCATAGCTTTGGCCAATGAGAGGTGGTTTCTATCTGAGGAAAATGACATTCGCGAAACGAGTGAGATTATAGCACTCCCCTGGAGGAGCGTCTATGCCCAAGAAGCGAGGTCGTTTCGCGACTCAAAAGGACGCCGTTCGTGGTGAGCTCGTCCGAACCATGAACGGCCCTTCGACAGGCTCAGTGCGAACGGTATTGAAGTGCTCTTGAACGATCTGGGCGAGTCTAGTCCGAGTGCCGGTCCGCTCTCCAGGGCTCAGCCGTATTGCTGTAGCCGCGGCTCTCCCAGAAACCAAGTTCTTCCACGTCAGGAAGCTTGAATCCTCGCACCCACTTGGCGCTCTTATAGGCATATTTCGAGGGCGCCAGCAGCCTCAACGGAAAGCCGTGCTCCGGGCT
>JAUYGE010000006.1 GCA_030690705.1 Dehalococcoidia bacterium
GAGAGGACTCTGTGTAATTAAGAAGATTCAGGGTGATTCTTGAGCCCAATGAAGCAGGCGGATATACGGTCAGCGTTCCTTTGCTGCCCGGGTGCATCAGCGAGGGTGACACCAAAGAGGAAGCATTGGCCAACGTTAAGGAAGCTATTGAACTTTATATGGAAAGCCTTGAAGCGGACGGCGAACCGATTCCCAGCGAAGAGTCCATTGAAGAGGCGGTGGTAGAGGTTCCTGTGTGAAGCTTCCGCGAGTCAGTGGCAAGCAAACGGTGGAGACACTCCTACGAGCTGGATTCATAACACACCGTATCCGTGGAAGCCACTACATCCTTAAGCACCCGGAAACAAGCCGCAGGGTAACTGTTCCCTATCACCGGAGAGAGCTTGCATTGAAGACATTGAGCTCTATCCTAAAACAGGCGGCTGTCAGCCCTGAGACGTTCTCCAATCTGCTGTAAGACGTAGCGCTTTTCCGAGATAGTAAGAAATAAGAAATGCAGCTTGCCATAGATACCTCCAGCGATTACGCAGGTCTGGCCCTGGCCCAGGACGACAAGGTCATCGCCGAGCTAACCTGGAAGGCGGGACCGAACCATACAACCCAGTTGCTGCCGGCCTTAACCTCGCTGCTGCACCTGGTCAAGGCCGAGCCCTCCGCCTTCACGAGCGTCGCCGTGGCTATCGGTCCTGGTAGCTACAACGGCCTGCGGGCCGGCCTGAGCACCGCGAAAGGGTTTGCCTTCGCTCTCGGCATACCCATCGTCGGTGTAGGCACCCTTGAGGTGGCCGCCTATCAGCATCACACCGGCGGACTACCCATCTGCGCGCTACACAATGCCGGCAGAGAGGAGATCGCTGCCGCTCGCTACCAGTGGCAGGACGGCAAGTGGTGCGAGTTGCAAGCCCCTCACCTCACCACCATCGCCCTCCTGAGCCGCACGATAGACCAGCCCACCGTTTTCTGCGGCGAGCTAAGCGAAGACATGGGTTCCCAACTGAAGACACATATGGGCCACCTGGCCATCATACCCCGTTCACCCACACCCCGACGCCCCGGTTCTCTCATCCTCCTGGCCTGGCAACGCCTGAGTGAAGGAGACTCCGATGACCCGGCCACCCTCCAGCCCTTATACCTCCGGGAGCCGGCCATCACCCAACCAAAACCCCACCCCCATTTGAAAGGAAGAAAGCGTGCCCAAGAAGGTAAGCCTTCCAGCTAAGGAGGACTTCCGCAAGTGTTTCGGCTGCGGGAAGGACAACCCCGCCGGACTGAAGCTGAGCTTCTCCTGGGACGGAGAGAAGGCTGAGGCCGACTTCACCCCCGGAGAGTTCCACCAGGGCTGGCCGGGCATCATGCACGGGGGCCTCATCTGCTGCCTGCTCGACGAAGCGATGGCCTATGCCGCCTCTTTACAAGGCTTCAAGGGCCTGACCGCTAAGACCCAGGTCAGAATTCATGCTCCCCTCCCCATCAGCGAACCCCTGCATATCACGGGAAGGATCACCCGGAAGACCAGAAAGCTCATCGAGACTGCCGCACTGGTGACCAGACAGGACGGCTCAAAGGGCGCCGAGGCTCAGTCCGTAATCTTCCTGGCAGACAAAACAGGACCCATAAAGACACCGGCACATCAAGAGTCCTGTGGGGCGCTCGTTCAAGGCGATAGCCCGGCCCGGGCGGTGCTGTGGGATATGGACGGCGTCATCGTCGACACGGCGCGCTACCATTTCAAGTCGTGGCAGGAAGCCTTTGCCAGCAGAAGCGTCACGTTCACGGCCGCCAATTTTCAGCACGGTTTCGGGCAAAGAAACGACAACATCATCCGGTCGGTCATGGGACAGGATGTCCCCCTGGAAGAGATGGAAGCTATCGCCCGGGACAAGGAGTCCTCCTTTCGCCGCCGAATCGACGGCAATGTCCAGCCCTTCTCCGGCGCCGCCGAGCTGATAAGGTCCCTGCACCAGCGCGGCTTCAGACAGGCCATCGCCTCCTCGGCGCCGATGGAGAACGTCCGGTCCCTTCTCGAACCGCTGGGCCTGCTGAAGTACTTCCAGACCGTTGTGTCCGGACGGGATGTCGCCAGGGGCAAGCCAGACCCTCAGGTGTTCCTGGCGGCTGCGCAGAAGCTCCAGGTCAAACCAGAGAACTGCCTGGTCATAGAGGACGCGGTGGCCGGCGTCCAGGCCGCCCGCGCAGCGGGGATGAAATCCATCGCCGTCACCAACTCCCATCCCCGGGACAGCCTGGCTGAGGCCGACCTGATAGTGGACAGTTTGAGCGAGGTGGATACGGGCGCTATCGAGAGGTTATTCCGGATTGCTTCGCGGAGTTTATCCCTTCGGCAAACTCAGGGCAGGCTCTGAGCCTTCGGCGAAGGGCTCGCAATGACAAATGATTCCATCAAAGGCAAGAAGGAGACTAACAAAATGGAACGAACCCTGGTACTGATCAAGCCCGATGGCGTGCAGAGGGGGCTCGTGGGTGCCATCATTGACCGTCTGGAGAGGCGCGGACTCAAGCTCATCGGCCTGAAGATGCTCCAGATGGACAGGCCGCTGGCCGAAACCCACTACGCCGAACACAAGGGCAAGCCCTTCTTCGCAGGGCTTGCCAGCTTCATCACGTCAGGCCCCCTCGTGGCCCTCGCCCTCGAAGGGAGAAACGCTATCAGCGTAGTGCGGCAGACCGTCGGCGCCACCGACCCCGCCAAGGCAAGTGCCGGGACCATCCGCGGGGATTTCGGCCTCGACACCGGCAGGAATTTGGTACACGCCTCAGATTCACCGGAGAATGCCTCCCGCGAGCTCAGCCTCTTCTTCAATGATAAGGAGCTTCTGAGCTACCGACGCGACACGGACAAATGGATCACTGAATCCTGACCACCGGCTTGGCGCTGCTCCACAGTTCCTCGAGGTCATAAAACTGCCGCTTCTCCGGGGCAAAGACATGGACGATGACAGAGCCGAAGTCCAGGAGCACCCATCCTGACTTCACCGTTCCCTCGGTGTGGTGGGCGTGGATGCCTTCCTTCTTCAGTGCCATAGCGATTTCCTCGCCGACAGCCTCGATCTGGCGCCAGCTCTCGCCGCTGCAGATGATGAAGTAGTCGGCGAAGGAGCTGACCTCCGAAACGTCGAGAAGCACGATCTCCGATGCCTGCTTCTCATCCGCTGCCTCAACTGCTTTTCTAGCTATCTCAAGTGATTCCAGAGATTTTCCTCCGAGAAATAACCTCGTTCTCCGACTGCTGCCAGATTATACCACGTTTACCCGCGGTCATTGCGAGCGAAGCGAAGCAATCCGCAACCCGAATACAGAGGACGGATTGCTTCGGGGCTTCCCCCCTCGCAATGACTGGACAGGGTATTGACGGAGGCCGGTATATTTAGTAGGATACAGCCCATCCATGAGAGGTCAGCAAGGGAAGCAACGGGCAACGCCCCTACCCCATTTCAAGCCCAAGAAACCGCCGCGTTTCTCACATCACCCTGCCCCAGGCTACGCAGTAAGGGGACGAATGTGGATTGAGAAAGACGGAGAGATATACCTCGGCTCGGGGCGCATCGCCCTACTGGAGCAGATAGACCAGCACAAGTCCATATCCGCTGCCGCTCGTGCCATGAACATGAGCTATCGCCATGCATGGCTCCTGGTGGAAGCAATGAATCGGCTGGCCGGGGTGCCTCTGGTGCAAAAAAGGGTGGGAGGCCCGGGGGGCGGCAGCGCCCGACTGACCGAAGAGGGACAGAAAACCATCGCTCGTTTCAAGGCTTTGCAGCAGGGCTTTTTTGCGTTTGTCAGCGGCCAGAGTATCTAATTTTTTGCAAAGCGCTATATCAGTGCTGATATAGCGCAATACCTGAAGAGGTAAAAGGGTTGCAGGAATCTTCAATCTGTCATTGCGAGGAGCCCCGCAGCACGGGACGACGAAGCAATCTCGGCCCTTTTGTCATTGCGAGGCACAATGTGCCGAAGCAATCCGTCGGGGACGGGGGATCGGATTGCTTCGCTTCGCTCGCAATGACAGGCACTGGTTAACCCCGATGAAGATGAACGTACTCAACGGGAGAATAAGGTTCAACCGCAATGAGCTCGCCGGCGCCTTCGGCGATATTGGAACGTCCCTGCCCCTCATCGTCGGGATGGTGCTGGCGAACGGACTGGATAGCGCCAGCGTCCTCATTGTCTTCGGGGCCCTCCAGATTGCCACCGGCCTCCTGTACAGTCTCCCTATGCCCGTCCAGCCCCTCAAGGCCATGGCAGTCATCTTCATCACCCAGAAGCTGACCGGGGATGTGCTATATGGCGCGGGGCTGGCCATCGGCATCATCATGTTCTTCTTATCCATCACCAAACTCCTGGAGTGGATCCAGCGCGCCGTACCTCTGGCAGTGGTCCGTGGAATACAGTTCGGCCTGGGAGTCACCCTGGCCTCGCTGGCCTTGAAAAACTATGTCCAGTCCGACAGCATTGCCGGCTGGGCACTGGCCTTCGCCGGGTTCGTCATCACCATACTGCTGCTGGGGAACCGGAAGTACCCGGCCGCCCTCTTCCTCATCGTCCTTGGTGCTGCCTATGCCGTCGTCTTCAAGATGAACCTTCCCATCCTCGCTCAGAGTGCGGGCTTCGCCCTCCCTCAACTCCATCTCCCCTCAACCGATGGCGTCCTCGCCGGGCTCGTCCTCCTGGCCCTTCCCCAGCTACCCTTATCCATAGGCAACTCCATCCTGGCCACCAAGCAGACTGTTGCCGACCTCTTTCCCGAGAAGAAGGTGACAGTCAAGAAGATCGGGCTCACCTATTCATTCGTGAACTTGGTCAGCTCGTTCCTCAGCGGCATCCCCATCTGCCACGGCTCCGGCGGGCTGGCAGGCCACTACGCCTTCGGGGCACGGACGGGAGGCTCGGTGGTGATCTACGGCTCGATTTATCTGATAATCGGTCTCTTCTTCAGCCGGGGCTTCGAGGAGATCGTCAAGGTATTCCCCCTGCCTGTGCTGGGCATTATCCTGCTATTCGAGGGCCTGGCGTTGATGCTGCTTCTCAAGGACATCGCCAGCGTGAGGAAAGACCTCTTCATCTCGCTCGCCGTGGCGTTGATGGTGGTCGGCCTGCCTTACGGGTATGTGATAGGCATGATTGCCGGTTCGTTGATGGCTTACTGGATGAGCAAGAAGAAGATAAGCCCGTGGTGATGGTCTAGGAAGCGAACATCTTGACCGCGGCCTCGGCCAGGCGGATGAAGACACCGGGCAGGATGCCGAGCAGAAGGACTCCGAGGCAGGAGATAACCAGCGCTGCTCGCAGTGCACCAGAGGAAGGTACCTTCTCCTCGCTGGAAGGAGTGCCGAGCCACATTATCCTTACCACCCTCATGTAGTAGAAGGCTGAGATGACGGAGTTGATGACAGCCGCCACCACCAGCCACGTCAACCCCTGCTGCACCGCCGCGTTGAAGATATAGACCTTGGCAATGAGACCCGCTGTCGGCGGCAACCCAAGCAGGGAAAGCAGACAAAGGGACATCCCCAGGGTGAGAACGGGCGCCCGCTTGGCCATTCCGGAGAAGTCGCTGATCTCATCGCTTCCAGTCTTGTTGGAGATAGCGATGATAGCGGCAAACGCTCCCAGGTTGGCGAAGGTGTAGCTAGCCAGGAAGAAGAGCACACTGCTGCGGCTCCAAACATCCGCCGCTGAGCCCAGACCCATAGCTGCCACACCGACCATAAGATATCCGGCATGGGAGATGCTGGAGTACCCGAGCATCCGCTTGATGTTCGTCTGAGCTATGGCCGCCACGTTGCCCACGGTCATGGTCAACAGACTCAGCACGGCCAGGAGCAACCCCCAGCTAGCACTGATCTCCAGCGGCGGCCCAAAAGCGGTGAAGAATACGCGCATGAGGACCGCGAAACCGGCGGCTTTGCTGGCAACCGACAGGTAGGCGGTGACCGGTGTCGGAGCACCTTCGTAGACATCCGGCACCCACATCTGGAAAGGAACGCTGGCAATCTTGAAGCCCAAGCCGGCAACTATGAGGATGACGCCCATCAGGAGAGCCGGGTTACCCGCCAGACCGGACAGAGAAAGGGCGCTGATCCGCTCGGCAATCGCAGCCAAGCTGGTGGTCCCGGTGATGCCGAAGACCAGAGCCATGCCGAAGACCAGAGCCATGCCGTAAAGCAACACCGCCGAGGCGATGGCGCCCAGCAGCAGGTACTTCAGGCCTGCCTCGCTGGATTTCTCGTCTTTCAGGAAGCCCGCGAGAACATAGAGGGAGATGCTGGTCAACTCCAGAGAAACATAGATGGACAGGAGCTCCCTCGTGGCTGCCATCAACATCATA
>JAUYGE010000007.1 GCA_030690705.1 Dehalococcoidia bacterium
CAACGCTTGGGCGGTGGGTGTGATAAAGAACGCGCCGCATCCCAATGCTGCCAGACTGTTCGCCGATTTCTTCACCTCGCCTGCAGCCCAAACGGTATTCGCTAACACGCAGGGGGCCATAGCTGCCAGCCCTGAGGCGGCCAGGACGGCCAAACCCAACATGGCGCTGGCTGAAAAGGGATTGAAGCCATTCACCATCCCGCCGGAGCTCTTCACTCCAGAGAATGTGACTAAGGCCCAGGAGTTCTGGACCACGGTAGCGGGCATAAGGTGACGCTTTACTACCTTTGACAGGCACGCAGAGGCATGCTAACCTTGTTGCCATACACTGTAGACTAACCTGTGCTGGAGGGGGAACGATGAAAGGGTTTAGCTACTGGCTGGTGTTGTCAATCGTCCTGGCGGGCCTGGGGCTGTCCGCTTGCGCCGCTCCGAGTGGGACGGGTCCCGTTGCCACTCCCGAAAAGCCGTCTGCGCAGACGCCAGGGTCAGCGGCGCCACAGCTTACACGGGAGCAGAAACTCATCGAAGAAGCCAAGAAGGAAGGGAAAGTAGTCCTCTGGACCTATACTTGGGAGAGGCCGAACGCCCTTGAGAAGCTATTCAAGGAGAAATACCCGTTTCTAGAGTTCACCATATGGGATGCGTCCAGAGCGACGGATGCCATCGCCAGGCAGATTGAAGAAGCGAAGGTGGGCCGCTACAGCGCAGACCTGGTCATCTATCCCTTCGTCGACACCACGCCGCTCAGGGAAGCAGAACTTCTTGTCGAATACGACTGGCCGAATACCAGGGGCTGGACAGCCCAGCCACCGCACAATTTCTGGCGGATTATCACCGTCGGCGGCAGGGCTCCAGTGTACAACACCGACCTTCTTGCCCCTGCTGAGGTTCCCAAGTCATGGGAAGACCTCAAGGACGCGAGGTGGCGGGGAAAGGCGATGATTTCGACCTCGGCGCGTGACATACCGATGACCATGGCTTACGTCTTCGGGGGTGGGAAACTCGACTGGGACAAGTCCTTCAATTTCTGGAAAGAAGTGGTGGACAAGACTAAGCCGATCGTGGTGAGCGGCTTCACGCAACCGATGGAAAGAATCGCCGCAGGAGAGGTGCCTCTCTTCCTCATTTCCGCGTTGGAAGGAAGCATTATGAACCTCCTGTACAAAGGAGCGCCTCTGGGAATTGCTCCTGTGGAGGCTGGCGGGGCTCCCAATGCCATCGCCATGATGAAGAATGCTCCTCACCCGGCCGCGGCCAAGCTTCTGGCTGATTTCTTCTCTTCAGAGGAGGGCCTTCTCGCCTATGCCGAGGTGATAAAGGGCGCAACCCTCACCTCTCCTGAGGTGAACAAGAAGACCAGGGCCTTTCAGTACTACCAGAAATCGGGAATGAAGATAACGGTGCTCCCATCTGAATTGATGACTCCTGAGAACAATCTGAAATCCTCCGAATTCTGGGTCAGGGGCCTGTACGGCCGCTAGCGCGCTCGCGACATAGGTCCGAGTCCCGGCGTCTCTGGTCAGCATGCAGGACGGTCATCAGCCCGGCTTTCTCAGGCAATTCGCTTTGCCCAAGACCATCGCCATTCGGACCCTGCGGCACGGCGCCAACCTCGACCTGCCTACCTGATTCAAGCCGCTCCAAACACGTGGTCGCCCCTGGACACATCGAGGCAGATGAATGTCTCGCTGCCCCTCACCCCCTGCACTTTTGTCAGATGCTTGCGTATGAATTCGGATAGGTCTCCCGTAGAACGAAACCTCGCCAGAGTGAGAATGTCGAAACGCCCGGTGGTCGTTGCCACCCACTTCACCTCGGGCATACTGGCCAGCGCCCGCGTCACCGTATCCAGATTCTTGTGCTCTATGTTTAGAGCAATGACAGCGGTCAGGGACAGACCAGTCCTGCTCACGTCAGCGATGGCCACAGCGCGTAGTATGCCGGTCTTGGTGAGCCGCCTCAACCGGCGTCTTACGGTAGCGGCGCTCACGCCTAGCTTCCTGGCAAGAGCCTCGCTTCTCTGCCAGGCATTTTGTTCTAGCAGCTTCACCAATTGGTCATCTACGGTGTCTATTGTGTCCATGTTTGGTCGTAATTATAGAGCCTTCTGCTCGATTGCACAACTATTCCGCGCATACCATTGACTTTCGTACACCACCACGCTAGAGTTACTTCACTTTGGAGCCTGTCCCACAAAGTTTCGCGAAAGGAGCGGAAGGACGATGTCTCTACCCAAGTTCGAGTATCTGATACCCACATCCCTGGCCGAGGCTTGCGCCCTGCTGGCCAAACATCAGGGCAAG
>JAUYGE010000008.1 GCA_030690705.1 Dehalococcoidia bacterium
AGTAGCCGGCGAACTCGCCGAACGGGCCCTCACGCCGCGTCTTCCCCGGCGGACACCACCCGACTAGAACAATCTCGCTGTCCGCCGGGATGGGCAGGCCGGTCAGCTCCTCTTCGACCACCTCCACCGGCTCCCCCCTGATGGCGCCGATGTAGCGGTACTCGACCCCCTCAGGGAGGGTGCTGCCCGCCGCCCGGAAGACCAGGGGATGGTGCCCGACCGAGACGGCCACGGGGCAGGGCTTGCCGCGGTTGTGGTACTTGTCGCGGTGGAGCCTGCCATGCTTGCCGGGGGTCATGTTGAGGCCGGCGGTGCGACCGTCGTGGACCTGCACCCGGTAGCAGCCGAGGTTCACCGCCCCGGTGTCCGGGTCTTTGGTGATCACCGCGTCGCCGGTGCCGATGAAACGGCCGCCGTCGTGCTCGTGCCAGCGCGGCACCGGGAAGTGGAGCAGGTCAACCTCCGGGCCGCTGAGAACGTTTCCCAGCACCGGACCGTCCTTGACGACCACAGGGGCGAACTTGCTGAGACTGGCCTCCCACTGGGGCAGCTTCTGGCGCAGGGCTTCGAGCCTCTCCTTATGGGTAACCTCCTCCGGCAGCCCCAGGGTGAGGGAGACCAGCCGGGGGGAGCGGCTGGTATTCGCTGCCACGCGGAAACCGGGAGGGTAGCCCTTAATGTGGTCGAAGAGAAGGGCCGGGCTGTCATCCCCCAGGCGAATCAACTCGGCGATGCCGCCGAGCTCCAGGTCCCAGTCCGCCCCGTCCACCTTTTTCAACCATCCCCGCGCATCAGCCTTTTCCAGCCAGGTCCTCAAGTCGTTAGACATGCTAGCTCCTATTTGCGAAAGTCACTCACTCTGCCACGCCCCTGGATTCCCGCTTTCGCGGGAATGACACGAGGCAGCGACCCTCTACTTCACTACGGTGAACTCCAGTGGCACCTTTGTCATCTTACGAGGCCCGTTCTTCGTGACCAGGATGGTGTCCCCCACCATCAAGCCGGTATCGCGCCTCCATCGTGGGTTGTGCAGGTCTATGTTGGTGCCGAAGCACATGTTCTCTTCGAGCATTACCGACGGAATCCTCGCCATGCCGTGCTCGGGCCATATCCCACCCTTGCCACCGAAGACGGTGGTCGGGAACTCGGGCGAGGAGAGGCCGTGCCCGTGAATGCCCAGCTCCACGTAGCCCATCCCGGCGGCATCAGCCGGCGCCCGGAAGGCCTCGACCACCTCGCTGAAGAGGACCCCCGGCCGCATCTTCTCAATGCCCTTGTAGAAACACTCCTCGGACACCTGGTGGATCTCCCGGAACTCCTTGCCCGGCTCTCCCAGGGAGACGGAGTGCTCGACCGCGATGAGATAGCCGGCGTAGCGGGAGTGGTACTCGACGATGATGATGTCGCCCTTTGTCAGCTTGTGGGTCGTCGGCTCGTACCGCCCGTGGAGCAGGGGCGGCGAGCCCGCGTCCAGCAGGATATGGTCGTCTTCGCCGCCGTTGGCGATGAGCGCATGCAGCATGGCCGCCACTACCTGGCACTCCATGTTCCCCGGCCTGGCAGCCTCTACCATCGCCTCATACATCAGGTACGCCAACTCCGCCGATTTCTCCAGGAACCTCACCTCCTCCTCACTCTTGACCAGGCGCACCTCTTCCAGAATGCCGCCGGCATCCGAGAACTTCGCGTTCGGCAGACCTTCAGTAATGCCGGTGTAGCCGCGGTAGGTCACCACGTCCGGCACGATACGAGATTGCATACTTCCGAAGCCGACCACGCCGATTTTGCCCCGCTCCAGCCCGAGCTCCTTCGCCGCCGCCACTACCGCCTCGGGTGACGGCCGGGGCCGGACCTCCTTGACCCAGTTCTGATAGACCGGCGCGTATTCGCCGAGATGAATCACCCCGGTGAAGGCGATGGGCTCGCCCTGAAGCGGGAAGACGACGTACCCCGGCGAGTCCAGGTGGGTCACGTATCTCAGATTGGTGGTGCCGCCGTGGTACATGGTCCGCATGCTGAAGATGATCAGGCCGTCCAGCCCGTGCAGGGCCATCTTCTGGCGGATCTTTCTCCACCGGCGATCACGCTCGTCCAATGATAGCTGGGGAAGGTCCTTCCAGATCGGCCTGCCCCTGGTTTCTATTGACATGAGTCCACCATCCTCTCCCCCCTGCCCCTCTCTCCTTTGAAAGGAGAGGGGGGGGATTATTCTTAAAGAGGGCCTGCGGCCCTCTTCAGCGCCCGCCGTTTCTCGTCATTGCGAGGGGCAAAGCCCCGAAGCAATCCGTCCCGGCTTGACCTGAGCCCGGACTGTAGTTGATCCCCCTCTCTCTAACTCTCCCCCTCCTGGGGGGAGAGGACACTCCCCTCTCCCTTGACGGGAGAGGGCTGGGAGAGGGTGCCCAACCAGAGGTTATCACGCCTTCTGCAAAACAGGCTCTCGCAGCTTGGCCAGGTGCCCGAGCGCTTCTTCAAGGGTAATGACGTCGGCGTACTTGGCATTCATGTCGAAGAGACTGACCAGATGGGACATCTGGAACCGGTCGAAAACGCACTCCTCGACCACGAAGGTGGGAATACTGTTGGAGCAGGCCTCCACCACTGAGGCGCGCACGCACCCCGAGGTGGAGGTACCGCCGACCAGCAGGCAGTCCACGCCCATGTTCTTCAGACAGTTCAGCAGGGGGGTGTGGAAGAAGGCGCTGGGCCTGGTCTTGGCAATCACCAGCTCGTCCGAGCGGGGGGCTATCATCTCGGGGATTTCATTCCCCCTCGGGTCGGGGGCTGCCTTCTGCGGCATGGACCTCTTCATTGGCCCGCCGACGAAGCGGCTCATGCCCGCGTTGCCGGTAGTGAACATCACCGGGACAGAGAGCGCGCGGCACGCGTCCTGCAGCTTCCGGATACTCTCCAGCGCCTGCCAGCCCGCCTCCCCGCAGCTCGTGCGGTACTCGTCCACCGACTCAATGGCCGGCTTACGGGTCGAGCCCACGAAAGCCCGTGTGACATCGATGACCAGGAAGCCCGGATGTTTGCCGAACTCCTGCCGCCTGCCGAAGTGTATCTTCTGGTGGAGTTTCAGGTCCTCCTCGAACATAACCTTTTCCCATGCT
>JAUYGE010000015.1 GCA_030690705.1 Dehalococcoidia bacterium
CACCACCCTCGGGTCGGTCAGCGAAGCGCAGAAGATTGACACCCTGGGCATCGAGAGTAAGAAACGCTTCATGCACCACTACAATTTCCCACCCTTCTCCACGGGAGAGGTACGTCGCATCGGTGTGCCGGGGCGTCGCGAAATCGGGCACGGCGCGCTGGTTGAACGTGCGTTGATACCCGTATTGCCCAAGGAAGCTGACTTCCCCTATGCCCTGCGGCTCGTCTCCGAGGTGCTGAGCTCCAACGGGAGCACTTCCCAGGCCAGCGTTTGCGCCGGCACTTTGTCACTAATGGATGCCGGGGTGCCCATCAAAGCGCCGGTCGCCGGTATCGCCATAGGCTTGGTTACCGGGCAAGACGGGCGCTATACAACCATGGTTGATATTGAAGGCACTGAAGACGCCTACGGCGACATGGATTTCAAGGTCGCCGGTACAGCTAACGGAATCACCGCCATCCAGATGGACATCAAACTCAAGGGCATAGGCTTCGACATCATTGAGCGGGCCCTCAGTCAGGCGCACGAAGCTCGCTCCCAGGTGCTGGATAAGATGAGCAAGGTCATCGCTGCCAGCCGTCCTCAATTGAGCCGCTATGCACCGCGAATGTACAAAATGCATATCAATCCGGCCAAGATCGGGGCGGTCATCGGCCCGGGAGGCAAGAACATCAGGGCGATTATCGATGAGTACAAGGTGACCGTAGATGTAGAAGATGATGGCTCGGTCACTATCGGCGCAGCCAGCGAGGAGTCTGCCAAAAAGGCAATGGCGAGGGTCGAAGGCCTCACCGAAGAGGTGCAACTCGGCAAGATTTACACCGGGAAGGTCATCCGCTTGCTCAAGTACGGGGTGCTGGTGGAGATACTCCCCGGTAAGGACGGGATGGTACACATCACCGAACTGGCGGACCACCCGGTCGACTCAGTGGAAAATGAGGTCAAGATAGGCGACCAGATCATGGTCAAGGCGATAGAGATTGACCGTCTGGGCAGAATCAATCTGTCCCGACGCGCGGCCTACGATGGGTCGTCGCAAACCTCCGAGGCCGGCCGCGCCCTCCCACAGGAACCACACCGGCCGCATCCCTCCGAACGGCCAGTACCATTTAGAGGACGGCCCGGTCCTCCTGGCAAGCCAGGCAGCTGAGAATCCGCAGCATGGGCAGGGCCTAGGATGCGCAAGATTAGAGTAGCAGTGCATGGTGCCGCAGGCCGGATGGGGCGAGAGGTGATCAAGGCTGTCTCGCTTGACCCGGAGTTGCAGTTCGTCGGCGCTGTCGAAAAGCGAGTCACCGAGGACCATCTCATTCTCCCTGATGGAACAAGCAGCGTGCCGTACGGCTCCGACGTTGAGACAGTAATACGCCTTAGCCAACCGGAAGTCCTGGTTGATTTCTCACTGGCTGAGGCCTGTATGGAAGCAGCCCCGGTCGCGTTCAAACGAAAAGTCCATATGGTCATCGGCACAACCGGCCTCAGCCAGAGTGATATTGACCGGATTGGCGCACTGGCGGAGGAAAACGGGGTGGGAGTGGCGATAGCTCCGAACTTCGCCCTGGGTGCCGTATTGATGATGCACTTCGCCAAGATCGCCGCCAGGTATTTCGATTATGCCGAGATAACTGAAATGCATCACGTGGACAAGGTAGATGCACCCTCCGGGACCGCCCTGGCCACAGCACGGGCCATGGTGGCAACACGGAAAAGGCCCTTCTCCTCTCCCGCAGTCCTGAAGGAAACCCTTGCCGGCACGCGAGGAGCCAGCCTTGATGGCATCAGAATTCACAGCGTGCGCCTGCCCGGCCTGATGGCTCACCAGGAGGTGCTGATGGGAGCAGCCGGGCAGACTCTCAGCATACGGCACGATACCGTTGGCCGGGAGTGTTACATGCCCGGAGTCATGCTGGCAATCAAGAAGGTGGTCAATCACCGGGGGCTTATCCTGGGTCTGGATAAGCTCCTCGGCTTGTAAGGGAGCGCCACATGAAAGCTTATGACCTGGCCATCGTTGGGGCCACAGGGATGGTGGGACAGGAGATCATCAAGATACTGGAGAGGCACCGCTATCCCCTGTCGTCCATTCACCTGTTCGCCTCCGACCGCTCTGCCGGCCGCCAGGTTTTCGTGAATCACCGCCAGCTTGAAGTAAGGGAGCCAACCGCCAGTTCATTCGAGGGCATCGACATAGCGCTCTTCTGCGCGGGGGCAGAGGTCAGCCGGTATTTCACCCCCATAGCCATTCAATCCGGCGCCGTCGTTGTCGATAATAGCGCTGCTTTCCGTCTCGAGCCCGGGAATCCCCTGGTAGTGCCCGAGGTTAACGCCGATGACATCAACTCCCACAAGGGCGTTGTGGCCAATCCGTGCGCCATTACCATTCAACTGGTGATGGCAATCAATCCGCTTCATCTGGTAAACCCGATCAAACGCGTTATCGTTTCTTCATACCAGGCCGTTTCCGGTATGGGTTCTGCCGCCATGGAGGAACTGACCAGCCAAACCAAACTGGTGCTCGCCGGGCAAAGCGCCGTTCCCCATTTTTATCCACATCAGATTGCCTTTAATCTCCTCCCCGAGATAGACGTGTTCCTGGACAGCGACTACACGAAGGAAGAGATGAGGATCATCGAGGAAACCCGCAAGGTCATGCATCTCCCTGAACTGGCAATCGCTGCAACCTGCGTGCAGGTGCCCGTATTTATAGGCAACAGTATGACAGTCAACGTGGAATTCAGCCACCCCATGTCCCCTGATGAAGCCCAGGAGATACTGACCCGCGCGCCGGGTGTCGAGGTCCGCGACGACCCCACGGTAAGCCTCTACCCCCACCCATGGTCTGCAGTTGGTTTGGACACCGTTCTCGTGGGGCGCATCAGGAGAGACCTCTCCCATTCCAACGGCCTGATCATGTGGGTGGTCACCGACAACCTGCGAAAAGGCTCAGCGCTCAATGCCATCCAGATCGTCGGGGAAATGGTCAAGCGGGGCAAACTGTAGAGCGAGATATAGATATGGCTATCGGGCGTCTGATTACGGCGATGGTTACGCCCTTTGACAAGAAGGGCAACGTAGATTTCAAGCAAGCTCAGAAGCTGGCTACCGCCTTGCTGGAGTCTGGAAGCGACGGCCTAGTCCTCGCCGGGACAACCGGCGAATCGCCGACCCTCAACCCCAGGGAGAAGATCAAGCTCTTCTCCGAGGTAAAGGAGGCAGTCGCTGGCCGCGGGACTGTGATTGCCAGCACCGGCAACTACTGCACCGCCGAAAGCATCAAGCTGACCCGGGCAGCGGAGAGTGTTGGCGTGGATGCTTGCCTGCTAGTCGTGCCCTATTACAACCGGCCGTCGCAGGAGGGATTATTTCTGCATTTCAGCGCCATAGCCAGAAGCACCCACTTACCGTGCATCATGTATAACGTGCCCTCGCGCACGGTCGCCAGCCTTTCCGCCGAGACAGTGATCAAGCTGGGGCAGGTGGACAACATCATCGGAATCAAAGAGGCCAGCGGCAATCTCGAACAGGTCGCCAGGATAATCGGCGGCATTGGCAGACAGGACTACCTGGTTTTCAGCGGCAACGACGCCGACACGTTACCCATACTATCTCTCGGTGGATATGGCGTTATCAGCGTGGCGTCTCATCTGGTGGGAAACCAGATTAAGTCGATGATAGCAGAGTTCCTTGCCGGCCACCTTGAAACGGCTGCCCGGATTCACCGTGACCTCATGCCATTGATAAATGCGCTCTTCGTGGTTTCGAATCCGGTGCCGGTGAAATATGCCTTGAACAAAGTCGGCTTCTCCGTGGGTAAGCCGCGGCTGCCTCTCACCGAACCGGATGAGAAAGCAGCTTCACTCATTGAGGCGACATTAAGACAATACCACCTCGACCTGCCCATCAACCAGTAGGCAAATCAGACCAGCCGTCTCATCTGAATCGTCTGCTCTCGCCGCGGCCCCACCGATACAATAGCAACAGGACATGAAATCAGTTCTTCAAGGCGCCTGATGTACCGGCGAGCGCGCAAAGGCAGCCTGGCGAACTCGGTAATGTGAGATGTGGGCGCCTGCCATCCCTCCAGTTCCTCATAAACCGGCTGGCATTCCTCCAGGACATGCGCCATGCTGGGGAAGCTCGTCAACGTCTCGCCGTTGAACCGGTAGCCAACGCAGATTTTCACCACCGGAAAGGTGTCAAGAATGTCGAGGCGAGTGAGCGCCGCACCGGTGAAGCCGTTCAGGCGCGCCGTGAAACGGGAAGCGACGCCGTCGAACCAGCCACAGCGCCTCGGTCGCCCTGTGGTGGCGCCAAACTCCTGAGCCGTCTCACGAATATTCTGCCCGATTTCGTCTTTCAGCTCCGTGGGCATAGGGCCGCTTCCTACCCTGGTAGAATAGACCTTGAACACCCCGATGACAGCCTTGATGTGTCTGGGAGCTATCCCTGCCCCGAGACAGCCATTGCCAGCCAAGGGAGAAGAGGAAGTCACGTAGGGGTAAGTACCAAAGTCCACATCTAGAAGGCTCCCCTGGGCGCCTTCCAGCAAGATGATGCTTCCCTTTCGTATCTCATCTTGAATGATTTGCTCTGTGTCTCTGACCAGATGCGTCAAACGCTCGCCGTAGCCAACGTACTGGCTGTAGATTGCTTCCGTCGACAAAGGTGGCACACCATACACCCTCGTCAAAATGGTGTTCTTGCTTTCCAGTACCGAACTCAGTCTGTTGAGAAACACCTGTTTGTCCAGGAGGTCACAAACCCGTATGCCCTGCCGCGCCACCTTATCCGCGAAGGCCGGCCCGATACCTCTCCGGGTGGTTCCCAGGGCTCTTGCCCCAAGCCTTTCCTCCTCCAGCGCATCGAACAGAAGATGATAAGGCATAATGATGTGAGCTCTCTCACTAACATAGAGGTGATCGGTCTTCACCCCGGCCGCCTGGAGTTGCTCCATCTCCTTCAGTAAGACCTCCGGATTGACCACTACTCCATTGCCAATGATGCAGGATACCCCCGGATGAAAGATACCTGAAGGGACCAGGTGCAGGCGGAACTCCCCGCTGGGGTTGATCACCGTGTGCCCCGCGTTGTCCCCACCCGAGAAACGGACCGTCAGTTGCGACTGTTCGGCCAACATGTCTACTATCTTGCCCTTTCCCTCATCACCCCACTGTCCCCCTATAACAGCGATGACTGGCATTATTTCCCTTCCTTTTCGTTCACTACGCTCTGCCTGTTACCGGCCTGTCGCCTGACAAAGAGAAGCCGCTGCACTACGGTAGCGAAGGTCAGTAGCACCAGGAGGGCCAGCGCGATGAGCATTTGGTTCAACAGAAGCCCCAATGACAGAATGACTATCCTCTCGGCTCGTGTGAGGATACCCACCTTGCACTCCAGCCCAAGACCTTCGCTCCGTGCTCTCACATAGCTGACCATGAGAGATCCAACCATGGCAAGGAACAGTAGCCACACCTCCAGCCTGGCGTTCTCCCACGGCGCATACGATACCAGGAGACCGAAGAACAGGGCCGCCTCGGAAAGGCGGTCCACTACCGAATCCAGCAGGCTGCCGAACAGGGTGACCTGTTTGGTGGCCCGTGCCACAGCCCCATCCAGGAGATCAAATAGCCCTGCCAGAAGCAACAGAATGCCCCCGAGGGGGAACCGGCCTAGAGCCACCACAACCGCCATGACAAGGCTGAGACCGAGACCCAATAGCGTCAGGGCATTCGGCTTCAGTCCCAACCGCACCAGCAGGGGTACCATATACCTGGTGAGCCTGTGTCCCAGGCTGCCGCGCAAACGGGTGAGCGTCACCCTGGCGAGCGGACGGCTCACGTCTTGATTGCTCAAGTCCAGTCCGTCTCCCTGCAATTCTGCGACCCACCGGCCCCCTTGCCTTGCCCGGCAGAACACCCCGCTTCCACCGACCCGTTCAGCAGGCTGGAATAGTAATCCACTACGCGCTGGGCGACCTTATTCCAACTGTACTGCTCAGCTTTCAGCCTGCCCCTGGCGCCCATCTCCTGCTGCAGGACCCTGTTCTCCAGGACATGAAGCAAAGCCTCCGCCAGCGCTCCCGAGTCTCTGGGCGGCACCAGCAAACCCTCTGCTCCGTGCGTCAAGAGGTCGGCGAATCCATCGATATTGCTCGCCACAATGGGCTTCCCGGTTGCCATGGCTTCCAGCAACACAATACCGAAGCTCTCGTGGCCCGTAGCCGGCGCACAGACCACATCGGCAGTCCGATAGTATCGCGGCAAGTCCTGGAGTGACACCTGACCGGCGAAGACAACATCCTCGAGGTTTTCCTTCAGCACGGTCTTCTCGTATCCCTTGCGCAACCACGTGCCCGGTCCCACCAGAATCAGCCTTGTGCCGGGCAGACGTCTCTTCACTTCCGAATAGGCATCCAACAGGTAGCGGACGCCCTTGCGTTTCTCAAGACGACCTACGAAGAGAATATTCAACTTACCGTCGCACCAGCGCTCAATAGGGGCGACCGCTGGCGAGAAGAGGTCAACGTCGATTCCATTTGGTATGATCTCGTATTCGCCCGGGAAATGACGGCTAACAAACCGCATCGCCGACGGGGAGACCGCTATTCTTCCGTCCAGCCTCATGCACCACCTCTTCAGAAGGTACTTCGACCAGAAATACCCCCTGGGTTTGCTGTGGTAAGCGTGAAAGGTGCCTACCCGGATCGGAGGCGCCAGACGGAGCACGGTCAATGGCAGCGTCGGTATCAGTGGCTCGTGGATATGCACCACATCGAAGTTCTCCATGCGGAGTATCTGTTTCACCCTGGGGGACAGAGTCAACGAGAAAGTCATTCGGGCAACCGACCCGGCGCTCGGCCAGGGTATGGGTCTACCGAGAGGGATAACCTGTTCACCCAACCCGGCGACCCTCCTCGAGCAAGGAGCTATGATCTTGACCTGATGCCCCATCTGGATGAGGCTCCGCTGAAGATGGGAAATATGATTGGTAACTCCACCGGGATAGGCATAGTCGTACGGAGAAACAAGCGCCACTTTCATAGTCGGTTACTTAGAGAGCCAGTATCAACGGGTCTACCTTGGCAAACATGCTTCCGTATCGTTCCCGGCGATGAAGTCCTCTACCCGGCGGTGCGCCTGGTCATCGGTTAACTGCGCTGGCGGCGACTTCATGAAGTAGGCAGATGGGGCTACCAACGCCCCTTTCATTCCTCGCTCCAGGGCAAGCTTGCAGCACCTGATGGCGTCGATAACCACCCCGGCCGAGTTAGGGCTGTCCCATACCTCCAGCTTCAACTCGAGGTTCAGAGGCACATCTCCGAAAGTACGCCCTTCCATCCTGATGTAGCACATCTTTCGGTCCTGTAACCACGGAACATAGTCGCTGGGGCCGACATGGATGTTGTCCGCGCCAAGCGAGTAGTCCAGTTGGGAGGTGACCGCGTCCGTCTTGGAGATCTTCTTCGATTCCAGACGCTCTCGCTCCAGCATATTGTAAAAATCAGTGTTGCCTCCGAAGTTCAACTGGTAGGTCCGCTCCAGTCTGACGCCACGGTCCCTGAACAACCTCGTCAGCACCCGGTGGGTGATGGTGGCCCCCACCTGGGACTTGATATCATCTCCGATAATCGGCAGATTCTTCTCAGCAAACCGACCATGCCAGTAGGGTTCACGGGCGATGAATACAGGAATGCAATTGACGAAACCGCAGCCTGCCTCCAGCACCTGTTCCACATACCACTTGGTAGCCTCCTCGCTGCCAACGGGGAGATAGTTGATGACGATCTCCGTCCCCGTTTCCTTCAGGATCTTCACGATATTGGCCGTCGCCCCGGGAGCTTTGGTAATGATCTTTGAGAGGTACTTGCCCAGCCCGTCATGGGTCATTCCTCGCATCACCGTCACCCCCATTTTGGGCACCTCACAGAACTTGTAGGTATTGTTGGGCGGAGTGTAGATGGCCTCGGCCACGTCCTTACCAACCTTGTTTCGGTCGATGTCAAAGGCAGCAACCACCTTAATGTCTTTGATATGATAACCGCCCAGGTTGACATGCATCAAGCCAGCAATGGACTGCCCCTCTTGAGCATCCCGATAGTAATGAAGGCCCTGGACCAGCGAGGAGGCGCAATTGCCCAGACCAATTATGGCTACCTTTATTTCGCCCATGATTTTGTTTCTTCCTTTACTGCTCTTTCCTGCGAAAGAGAGAACTTAAGCGCCAGGTTGCGAGAACCACTTTCTCAGATGGCTCTAATCCTTTCCCCTTATCACCAGTATGGGAATCTCCAGCGAATGCAGCACCTTGTCCATCACGCTGCCGAACACGAGACGGCTGAGTCCCCCGCGTCCATGGGTTGACATGGCCACCAGGTCTACACCTTTCTCCTTGGCATAGTCCGGTATCATTTCATCAGCCACGCCTTCGATTATCTCGGCAGAAACGGCGATTCCCTTCCCCTTCACCTCCGCACTCATCTGACTCAGGTAATCCGAGGCCGCCTTTCTCATGTCCTCCATTAGTTGCTCCGGAAAGCTGAAATCGAGTTCCCCCGCGCCCGTCAAACGGTATGCTGGTAGAGGGATATGCAGCAGCTTGATTTCTGCTTTCATCTTGCGGGCCAGCTCTTCAGCATAGGGAAGAGCCACCGCACCCAGCGACGATCCGTCCAGGGGGACCAGAATACGGCTGAACTTTGCCTCCGAAGCCTTGCGCTCCCGATAAAGCTTGGCATTGATCAGGAGAACGGGCGTCAGCGACGAGCGCACTATCTTCCCGGCCACGCTACCCATCACCCAGCGGGCTACGCCGGAGCGGCCATGGGTTGCCATGATGATGAGACCTATGCTGTTCTTGCGAGCGTAGTCAACGGTTTCCTCCGCAGGATTACCGTAGAGGAACGCCGCCTTCGCCCGAACCGCTTCCTCAGCTAGTCCAGCCGCCACTCGCTCTAAATAGATCCGAATAAGGCGCTCGAACTTCCGCTCCTCCTCTCCTCCTACAGCCACCACATCGACTTCACTTCCAAAGGCCTGAGCTAGCGTAATCGCATAGGGCAAGGCCATTTCCGCCTGTTCGGAACCGTCCAGAGGGATCAGAATCCTTTCGTACATGA